>JAILBX010000156.1 GCA_024680675.1 Lachnospiraceae bacterium
AATTTTACTGTTGAAAGATCAGTAAGAGCAATAGAGGAAGCCTTTGAGTCCCTTTAGGATATTTATCAGATCAACATATTATGATCAGGGCTTTAGGATTTTGTAAAGAGTCCTGACCTCGTGTAAGATGACAGGATGTGAGAGGATATGGAAAAAGTAGATGAGCATTGGATAATGAAGGGGCTTGACTGGAACAGCTCCTACAGGATAAGAAACTGGCAGGAGCTTGTAAACTGGGTGGATGAGGTGGGCTTTCTGCCTCTTTTTGCAAATGAAGTGGAGGGCTTTTCCGCAGAGGAGCATGTATCGCCGAATTACTGGTGGACAGGGATAAGAGAAGAGGATCCCTGGGAATGGAGAGAGATAATAGCTTCAAGCCATAAGCTTGCCTATGGTAAGTTTTTTGATAAAAAGGCAGGCTTTATAAGCTTAAAGTGGCTGCCCTACTTTGTGAATTTCAGACGTGAGGGCTATGACTTTGACGCAAGGTGGGAGGATGGACTGGCAAACAGGCGGGAAAAAAGCATAATGGACCTTTTAACCGCTAGGGATGAGGATGGGGATATGACCTTTCCGGATACTCAGATACTTTCAACGGAGCTGAAAAAGAAGGCCGGATTTGGAAAGGGAGGAGAAAAGAACTATCCCGGAATGATAACAAATCTTCAGATGCAGACCTATCTTGTTATCACGGATTTTCGCAGAAGGGTAAATAAAAAGGGTGAGGAATACGGAATGCCGGTATCGATCATGCTGCCTCCTGAGGCTGTATGGGGATATGAAGAAGTGACAAAAGCCTATGAGGAAAAGCCTGAAAAGTCAAGAGAGAGGATCATAGACAGAGTTAAGGAATTATTTCCAAAGGGCAAGGATAAGGATATAGTAAAGCTGATCGGAAAGGAAGTCGGGTAAGGAAAAATGGTAGATCTGCACATGCATTCAACAGCATCAGATGGTACAGATAATATAGAAAAGCTGTTAAAAAAAGTAAGAGAAAGCGGCATAAGTGTCTTTTCGGTTACGGATCACGATACCATAGAGGGAAGTCTTGAAATGGAAAAAATTGTTCCAAAGGATATGACCTTTATAAGAGGAGTTGAGTTTTCCTGTAAATCAGATGCAGGAAAGTTTCATCTTCTGGCTTACAACTATGATCCTTCAAATAAGGATATTTTACAGCTCCTTGATAAGGCGAGGGAAAAGCGCAGAAGGAAGCTTGAAACAAGGCTTGATTTTCTTGAAAATGAGTTCGGGATAAAGCTTTCAGAGGAGGAATCAGCAAGACTTCGGTCAATGAACAGTGTAGGGAAACCCCATCTTGGCAATCTTTTGGTATCAAAGGGTCTTGCTCCCGATAAAGGCACAGCCATAAAGAAATACATAGATCCCTGCAGCACCGGGTCAACCAGACTTAACGGGATAAAGGTAATAAAGACAGTTCTTTTGGCAGGAGGGATACCTGTCTTGGCCCATCCCTTTGGAGGGACAAACGAAAAAGAAGTAAGTATGGAGGATTTTGAAAAGCAGCTATCTATCCTGACAGAGGCAGGACTTCAGGGTCTTGAATGCTACTACTCAAAGTATAATGAGGAGCAGATAAAGATACTTGTAAAAAGGGCTGAGGATATGGACCTTTGTATAAGCGGAGGAAGTGACTATCATGGAAAGAATAAAAAGGTAGGGCTTGGAACTCTTAATTCTTATGGGCTTGAGGTAAGGGAGTCTATGCTTACTCTCCTTGAAAGGATAAAACAAAAAAAGACTTTTTAAAAAGTCTTTTTTTATGGACTGCTTTTATACTAGCGCCTTAGAAAGAGCTTTGGCAGTGTATAGAATGTTATCGACCGGGAAGGTATATCGACCTTCCTGCGAAAATAGGTTAAGTATCTAAACCATGCAGTAAGGCCGCTTATTATCCAAACAATGCCGGACGAAAGCCAGATGCCGTCCTCGCCGTAGCCAAGATATGAAGTCAGAAAAAGAGGAATAGTGAACCTGCAGATAACTTCTACAATGCCATTGAAAAGTGAAAAGAAGGCATCTCCTATACCTGTAAGAATGCCACGGACCACATATATCATTCCAAGGGCAAGGTAAAATAAACTGGTGATCTTAAGGCCTCTTGTACCAAGAGCTATGACCTCATTATCGGACACAAAAAGGCTTGTTATCCCTCTGCCGAAAACCTGCATTAAAAAGATGAGGAAAACAGTGAGGGATATCATGATGGTGATACCTGTTTTATATCCTGAGTAAACCCGGTCGTTTCTTTTTGCACCGAAATTCTGACCGCAGAAGGTGGCAAGTGAAGCGGAAAGGGTCATGTAGGGCTGGTGGATCAGCTGCTCTATTCTGTTTGTTGCAGTAAAGGCAGCAACAAAAGTAGTACCGAAGGAATTGACTACCCGCTGAAGCGCCATTGAGGATATGGCAATAAGGGCAAACTGGATAGACATGGGCACACCCAGGCGGACCACCTGATAGGTCATCCTGAGGGTAATAGAGATGTCTTCACCTTTAATATGGAAGTAGGGGTTCGTCCTGTATGCGTGGATCCCGCAGAGTAAAACCGAAATAAACTGGGAAAGGACGGTTGCAAGGGCAGCTCCCGTAATTCCCAAAATAAATAAACAGACAAAAAATATATCAAGAAAAACATTTATAATGGTTGAAATTATAATGAAATACAGGGGGGTCTTTGAGTCTCCGAGAGCCTTAAGCATAGATGAAATATAGTTATAGAGGGAAACAAAAAGAAGTCCCACGCACATAAAACGAGTGTAAAGGACTGCGTCTTTCATTATGGGAGCAGGAGTTTTTAAAAGCTCTAAGAGATGAGGAGCAAGA
>JAILBX010000176.1 GCA_024680675.1 Lachnospiraceae bacterium
AGTAGCTGCGTAGCTGTCATCACCAAGCTTGGAGTAGGTTTTTCCCAGGTATGCGGTTACCTGGGCATTATCGTTCTTTCCTCTTTCTTTTTCAAATATTCCCCTGGCTTCATCATAGTTTCCCAGATAATAGGCATAAACCCCCTTCTGATAATCACTTAGTCTGCTATTTTTTTCCTGGGCAAGGGTAATATAGCTTTTTGCCTCATTTTCATATCCCTGAGAAGAAAGATCCTTATATATTCTTTCATATAATGAATGATCATCCTTATCTATATCCACTGCCCTGTTGTAATCTGCCAGGGCATCATCCAGTTTATTATCCAGAAGATTCACCTTACCTCTGAGATAAAAAGCATCAGCCTGCCTGTCATCCATTTCTATTATTGCGGAATAGATATTACGAGCCTCACTTTTATTTCCCGACTTATATTCGGCAAGGGCCAGATAATAAGATATGTCATAATCCATTTTCTCCACAAGACCATTTGAATGATGCAGGGCATTTTCAAGAGAAACAATGGCATCCATATATCTGCCCTCCCCTATATATAAAATGCCTCTTTCCCTGTATTTTTCTTTTTCTGTAGGTTTCTTTTCACCGCATGCAGTGAGACCTGAAAGAAGTACTAAAACAAGCGCGGAGCATATGGCTGCCTGCCCGGCTCTTCTTATCCCCTTTTTATTATGGTCTCTATTCTTTTTTATTAGATCTTTTGACTCGTTTGGATTGATCGCTTTCATATTTACCTTAATAGTCACTTTCCTATCATCTGCAGATTTCAATTAAATCCAGGGGCTTGCTGATAATATGGGCATAGTCATTGACCGAACCGAATCCATAAGATGCAAAGCAGAAGGGAACCTTGGCTTTTATACAGGCTTCGGCATCCATATGAGTGTCTCCCACATATAATGGCCTATTTAGACCAAACCGGTCAACTATTAAAGCTATATTTTCCGCTTTAAGCATTCCCGTATCCCCGGGACAGATACCCTTATCAAAGTAATGACCAAGTCCGGTCTTTTCAAAAAAGAGTTCTATATAACCCTTTTGACAGTTACTGACTATATATAATGAATGTCCCTCTTCTTTCAAGGTCCTGAGGCATTCCTCCAGCCCCTCATATACCCTGCCTGCTTCTTTTTCCAAAAATTCAAATTCATATTTTGAACAATTAGGCAGGAATTCTTTTCTTTCCTCAAGAGTTGATTCCGGCAGGATATCCTCTATTATTTCTAACATGGGAAGTCCGAAAAGTCCCTTTAGCCTGTCTGCTGTCACGGAAACATCAGAATATCCATTATCCTTTAAGGCCTTGTTCCATGCCTTCTCTACAACAAATGTAGAATCCCACAGGGTCCCGTCCACATCAAATATTATACCGTCATAGCTGCATTCTGTCATAATTCTTAATATCCTTTCTTATCTTCGTCCTTATCTTCCTTTTTATGTTATAAAGCTTTACTCAAAAACAGGATCCGGGATATACTTAGCGAAAAACTCTCTGCTGAACTTTTCCGCACCCTTTTCATTAAGGTGAGATGCATCACCGAAATACATATTATCATACTTTGGTATCTCTAATTCATATATTCCTTCCGGATATATCTTTGAAAGCTCTTTTATATATTCAGTATATTGACTTACATAGTCAGGATTCAGCTCACTATAGGAGCTTTCATTCATTGGACATTGACCAAGTACTGTATTTACTGAATTTTCCCTGCACAACTCAAGAGTTTTTCTCATATAAAGGTCTATAATTTTGTGATCTCCATCCATTTTCATTGAAGAATAGCCGGATTCATAGTTCAGATAGTCACATCCATCCATTCTTCCGAAAAGACCATGCCCTTTTTGACTGCTTATTTCCTTATATTTCCCAATATTTTCACTATACCTGTTATTGAACCTGCTATTTAATAATGCCGGAAGATAACTTTGGGGCAATGACCAATAACAACTGATTACATCTGTTATATTATGCTTTCCGTCGTCTATTGTATCAGATCCGGTTTTTTTCCCCTGATAATACACCTTAAAGGCCTCTGTTATTGAAAAATGCTTGAAATAGATGCTTCTGGTCCAGAAGTTGTCCATATACGAATAATGAAAGGGAGAAAACATGATTATAACCTTATCCGGCTTTCCATATACTTCCAAATAGTCCTTAAAAGTATAATACATTTCCACAGGAGTAGCACCCCCCACTGCCAGGTTGACAACATTCCTTCCCGATAGTTTGGGAACAAGATCTGCCATAGCTGCAGAGTCTCCAAGGATCACTATCCTTTCCCCATTATCTCCACCCGGATCAAGCTTCCCTCTTTGAACATCCCTGGTATAGCTCCATGCCGGATATTCTCCGTCCTGATAACACATGGGACAAAGGGCGGTAAAAGCTATGAGCAGGATCGCCGGAAGAAAAGCAGCAAAGAGTTTTGCAAAAAAAAGCAGCTTCTTTTTCATAAATTAATTCCTCACAAGCAAAGTTCCTTTATTTTTTTCAATAAAACAGATCTGTTTTTCCCATCAAAAGCTCTGATATAAGAACTCTGTTGTGGAAAGATTCAGTGAAAACAGGACCAAAAGGATCAGGGTATAATAAAATACCCATCTTATCAAGGGTCTTGTATTATCCAAAAGTCTGTCGATTCTGCATTTTTTTCTTTCACAGCAAAGATCCGTGATAAAAAGGATAAAAACAGCAAATACCACGATAAGAAGATTTTTTACTCCAAGCCCCAGCTTAAATACACTTCCATCTATCAGGCTTAGAGGGGAAAAATTTTTAAAAATACCCAGGAAAATTCCTCCACTGTCTTCAATGTTGCCGGCTAAAAAGGGTATCCAGGTAAAGGCAACCAGGAGGAAGGTAAAAACAAGAGATAAAAGCTCCCTGAGCTTTTTAATCGGCCCCTTGTCTAAAAGCTCCCCCGACCCCCTTTCTTTTATCGATCCTCTTTT
>JAILBX010000180.1 GCA_024680675.1 Lachnospiraceae bacterium
CTGAGACAAGATGGGTGGAGGGAAGTAATTTCTTTGATGTAAATGCGGTTATAGATGAAAGAACAAGAAGAGTGGTTATGATGGGAGCTCTTGATAATCTGGTAAAGGGAGCTGCAGGTCAGGCTGTGCAGAATATGAATATAATGTTCTCCTGTGAGGAGAATGAAGGACTTAAGCTGGTACCCTGTTTCCCTTAAGCCCGCAGGATCAAAGCTAAACAGGTTTGGGAGTGGATCATGTGTGCTATAAGGATTATGACGATCGATGATTATGATGAAGTAAAAAAGCTCTGGATGATGATACAGGGCTTTGCCATAAGAAGCATTGACGATTCCAGAGAGGGAGTCGATAAATTTTTAAAAAGAAACCCCGAAAGCTCGGTGGTTGCTTTTGAGGATGGACGGCGTGTGGGTGGTATACTCTGTGGCCATGATGGAAGAAGGGGTTGTTTTTACCATGTGTGTGTACATCCCGATTTCAGGCTTAAGGGTATAGGTACCCGTATGGTCACAAGGGCTATGGAGGCACTGAAGGATGAAGGGATCAACAAGGTTTCCCTTATAGCCTTTACCAAGAATGATGTAGGGAACGCTTTTTGGAAAAAAATAGGCTGGACAAAGAGAGAGGATCTTAACTATTATGACTTTACTTTAAACAGTGAAAACATAATAAGGTTTAACAGTTGATCCTTATCGGTTAAAGGAAGAAGATAAAGCTCCAAAAGGAGATCATATTCTATAAAAGTTTGGAGATGGTCATTTGAGCAGAAGAAATAAAGGTCAGAAAAACAGAACAAAGGGTTTGGCGCATATCAAAGAGATCAGAGGATCCCAAAGCCTCTATGGGGCCATGCTATGGGTTACTCTTGTGCCTCTTATCGTATACGGTATCGTAGTTACCGGTTATATTTCCTATACTTTGACAAAGGATGTAAAGGCTGAGGCAAAAAGCAATCTAAAGAATGTGGCCTATACTGTTATGGAGACCTATGACAACCTTTATGACGGGGATTATAATGTAGTAACCTACGGTGATAACGTGGATTTTTATAAGGGAAATAATGATCTTGCCGATAGCTACAAGATGCTTGATTCAATTCGTGAGGATACCGGAGTGGATATTTCTCTTTTCTTTCTTGATACAAGGCTTCTTACCACGCTTTTGGATGCTGAAGGGAACAGATTTCTGAAAACAGGGATCAATCCTGCCATAGTAAGTGAAGTTGTTATGGGCAGAAGGGATGCATTTTATGATAATATCATCATAGGAAATGAAAGCTACTATGCCTATTACCTTCCCCTTATGTCAGAGGACGGAGATACGGCCCTTGGTATGATAGGAGTTTCAAAGCCGGCTTCGGAAGTGTCAAAGATGGCTATGTCGGCAGTATTGAAAAATGGTATCATCATAATTCTGGCCCTGATCATTACCGCAATACTGATAATGAGATTTACCTCAAATATCATTGTGGTGATACAGAAGATCATGAAATTTACTAATGAGATAGCTGACGGTGATCTTTCCACTGAGCTTGATCCTGCTGTGGCTAACAGAAGTGACGAGCTGGGGGAGATGGGCAGACTTGTGACAAAGCTGAGAGCTTCCCTTAGGAGACTTATAGAAAGAGATGCCCTTACAGGTATCTTTAACAGAAGATATGCGGTGAATAAGCTGACGGAGTTTAAGAATGATGGTATAAGGTATTCGGTTACCATCGGTGATATAGACTTCTTTAAAAAGTTTAACGACCGTTTCGGACATGAATGTGGTGATGTGGTATTGAAGGAGGTTGCCAGAGTATTAAGAGAAACAATGGCTCCCTATGGCTACGCCACCAGATGGGGCGGGGAGGAATTTTTGCTCATATTTGATAATATGGAGCTTGCTCAGGCCGGCCTTGCAACGGAAAAGGTTTTAGATAATATAAGAGCTCTTAAGGTGGAGCATGAAGGGATAGTTCATAGCGTTACAATGTCCTTTGGTGTAGCTCAGTGTAATAATGCCCGCAGTATGGATGAGGATATCAATGCGGCGGATCTTTTGCTCTATGAGGCAAAGGAAGGCGGAAGAAACAGAGTGGTA
>JAILBX010000021.1 GCA_024680675.1 Lachnospiraceae bacterium
TTTACGGCTGAATGAGAAAAAATATTGAATTTATAAGGAAAATCTGATGTGGATTATGTGGATAAAGCTGATTACAGTAGTTTTTCACAGGAAGTGACATAATTTTCTGTGGAAAAGCTGTATACAAATGTTTGTTCTGGATTAAAAACAAAAAAAAGAAATTGTCTGACAAATATCCTAAAAGCAGCTCTTAAATCTAAGAAAGAAAAAAATATCTTAGGTGATCATTATCTATAATTAAATAACAAACCATACATTAACACAAGTGGGACTTTGAATCAAGATACAACTGGAAAAATACAAGGGTTTATGATAAAATTCTATCTAATGCTTTTTATTTCCTTGGTTTTTTAACAGCTGACAGCTTTATGGGATATGAGGATGAAAAAGTGATTTTGGATATAAAGAAATATAAGATGACGATCAAATTATTATATATAGAGAGGGATTAAATGGCTGATCTGGAAAAAGAAATAAAAAGAAGAAGAACTTTTGCAATAATATCACACCCTGATGCAGGTAAGACTACTCTGACAGAGAAGTTTCTTTTGTATGGAGGAGCAATTAATCTGGCCGGATCCGTAAAAGGAAAGGCTACTGCCAGGCATGCTGTTTCTGACTGGATGGAGATTGAGAAGGAGAGAGGTATTTCTGTAACAAGTTCTGTACTTCAGTTTGAATACCAGGATTATTGTATTAATATCCTGGATACGCCGGGCCATCAGGACTTCTCCGAGGATACCTACAGAACCCTTATGGCGGCTGATTCTGCAGTAATGGTAATAGATGCCAGCAAGGGAGTGGAGGCTCAGACAAGAAAGCTTTTTAAGGTATGTGTAATGAGAAAGATACCTATTTTTACCTTTATAAATAAGCTGGACAGGGATGCAAATGATACCTTTGAGCTTTTGGATGATATAGAAAAGGAATTAGGTATAGCAACCTGCCCTGTCAACTGGCCCATAGGTTCGGGTAAGAGCTTCAGGGGAGTATATGACAGAAACCTTAAGAGTGTAATAACCTATTCAGATACTGAAAAGGGTACAAAAGAAGGCAAAAGCGAAAAAATCGACTTTAATAACTTGGATATGATGAAAGAAAAACTTGGTTCTGAGGCCTATTCAAAGCTTTGTGAGGAGATAGAGCTTTTGGAGGGTGCGGGAGCAGATTTTTCTCAGGAAGAGGTGGATAAAGGAAATCTTACACCTGTATTTTTTGGCTCGGCCCTTACTAACTTTGGTGTTGAAATGTTCTTAAAATATTTTCTGGATATGACCATGCCTCCTTTGGCTAGAAATTCCGACAATGGTATCATTGATCCTTTTAAGAATGATTTCTCTGCCTTTGTGTTTAAGATCCAGGCTAATATGAACAAGGCTCACAGAGACAGAGTTGCTTTTATGAGAATATGCTCCGGGAAATATGAAGCCTCAATGGAAGTAAAGCATGTTCAGGGAAATAAGGTTATGAGACTGTCTCAGCCCCAGCAGATGATGGCCTCGGACAGACATGTGGTGGAGGAGGCTTACGCCGGGGATATTATAGGAGTCTTTGATCCCGGGATATTTTCCATTGGAGATACCCTTTGCAGTGTTAAGGATGAATTCAGATTCGAAGGGATTCCTACCTTTGCTCCTGAACATTTTGCCAGGGTAAGGCAGGTAGATACAATGAAAAGAAAGCAGTTTGTGAAAGGGATAACCCAGATAGCCCAGGAGGGTGCTATTCAGATATTCCAGGAATTTAACACAGGTCTTGAGGAAATAATCGTGGGAGTTGTGGGAGTTCTTCAGTTTGAGGTACTCAAGTATCGCCTGGAGAATGAGTATAATGTTGATATAAGACTTGAAAATCTTCCTTATGAGTATATAAGATGGATAGATAATAAGGATGAGATAGATATAGAGAAGCTTACAGGGACTTCGGATATGAAAAAGATCAAGGATCTTAAGGGAAATCCCCTGCTTTTATTTATCAATAGCTGGAGTGTGGGAATGACTCTGGAGAGAAACGAAGGGTTAAAGCTTGCGGAGTTTGGAAGGAACTAATGATGAAGGCTAAACTGTTATCGATAGTAATAACATGCGCTATATTATTAAACGGCTGTTCGGATCTTGCATCTGCCATCAGGGATAAAATAGATGAGAGCAGCCTTGCCATGACTTCGGGACAGGATGGGGTATCATATACTCAGGAGATACTGGTCATTGATGAAATGGGAAATCCCAAAGAAGAATCAGAAAGTACAGGCTTTACAAGCGAGGAGAATGTTGATGCACAGCTTCCTCATGGAAGTATAGATCCCCTGGAGATCAGGAAAATGTCTTCTGCTATTGTTGAAGAATATGCCTATGATAACCTGACCACCAATGAGGAAAGATCCACCTACAGGCAGATTTATGATATTTTGACCGACTTTGAGAAGGAGGCCTATGTCACAAGTTTAAATACAGATGTTATTGATAGAGCCTTTTCCGCAGTGCTTACGGATCATCCGGAAATCTTCTATGTCAAGGGCTATTCCATAAAAACCTATACAAGAAATGGCATTACAGAGAAGATAACCCTTAGCGGATCGTATGTTATGGATGAAAAGACAGCTTTGGAATGTAAATCCATCGCGGATTCCTATGTTAATAATTGTGAGGCTACCATACCCTATGATGCGGATGATTATACAAAGGTAAAGCTTGTTTACGAGTATATAATAAAGAATACGGAGTATGACAAGGGTGCTCCCAATAACCAGAATGTAATAAGCGTTTTCAGGAACCACAGAAGCGTTTGTCAGGGCTATGCAAAGGCTCTGCAGCTGATACTTAACGATATGGGGGTCTTCTGTACTCTGGTGGAGGGTACGGTAAAAGACGGGGAGGCACATGTGTGGGATCTTGTAAGGATAGACGGGGAGTATTATCACGTTGATCCTACCTGGGGTGATGCCTCCTATAAGCTTATATCTGACGAGGAAAGGGATCAGGAGGAGGAATCCTATGAACCGCCCAACATCAACTATGATTATCTGTGTACCACAACTGCTGATATCGAACGTACTCATCAGATCAAATCAAACTTTCCGATACCTGAGTGCAGATCTGTAGCGGCAAATTATTACTACAGGGAAGGCCTTTATTTTGACAGTATTGATGAAGATAAGCTTGATAGAGCCTTCAGCAATGCATATAATCAGTATAAGGACAGTCTGACCTTAAAGTGCAGTGATGAACATGTGTATTCTGATATGAAGACCTATCTGCTCACTGAACAGAAGATATTTAAATTCCTAAGGGATACCTCTATCTCTTATGTGGAGATCCCGGAGCAGTATGAATTGATGTTTTATCTATGAAAATTATTTTTTTCTGTTATAATTACTATTACGTGGAGGTAGAGCAATATGGCAAAAGATATAGAAAAGGAAAACTACAAAACTGCTGAAAGTGTTGATGGTGAGATCAGGATAGCTGATGATGTTGTGGCTAATATAGCGGCCATTGCGGCTACTGAAGTGGAGGGTGTTGCTTCGACTGTAGGTAATCTTACCAATGAGCTCATGAGTAAGGTGGGAATGGGTTCTGCAAAAAAAGGAGTAAATGTAGAGGTTGAGGATTCTGTTGTATCCGTTCGAATGGCTTTGATAATGAAGTACGGTTATAATATTCCTGTGACCAGTAAAAAGGTTCAGGAAAGAGTTAAGAGTGCTATAGAAAGCATGACAGGCTTGGAAGTAAGCGATGTTGCTATAAGAATATCCGGAATAGATACCTCCGGTCAGGCATAAGAGGCTGTTAATGAGACGTCAGGACATAAGAGAACATATATTCAGAGTATTGTTCAGGGTGGAGTTTAATCCATCCTGCGATATGTCTGAGCAGGTCAGACTATATTTGGACAATCCTGTGGAGTCGGCTGAGGGAGATCTTTGCCCCCTGGAGGATGAGAATGATAAAAAATATATAGCTGATAAATATGAGAAGATAAACACCATGATGGAGCAGTTGGATGAGTTGATAAACTCTGCTGCAAGCGGCTGGAATACAAAAAGAATGGGAAAGGCTGATCTTACTATCTTAAGACTGGCAACGTATGAGGCTCTTTATGACGAAGACATTCCTATGGGAGTTGCCATTGATCAGGCAGTAGAGCTTGCAAAAAAATACGGGCAGGATGAGTCACCGGCTTTTGTGAACGGGATATTATCAGGTATAGTAAAGTCGAAAAAGCAACAATAGAATGATACCTAAAAACAGGAATATTTATACGGTTTCGTCTGTTAATTCATATATAAAAAACATGTTTACGCAGGATTATATGCTGCGTTCTATTTATGTCAAAGGTGAAGTATCCAACCTTAAATATCACAGTTCGGGACATATCTATTTCACTTTGAAGGATGAGTCCGGGACTCTTAATTGCGCTATGTTTGCAAGCAATAGGAAGACCGGTCTTAAGTTCAGAATGGAGGAGGGACATAAGATCATAGCTTTTGGAGCCATTGATGTTTATTTAAAAGATGGATCCTACAGGCTTTATGCCAGGGAAATAACTTTAGATGGCGAGGGTGATCTTTATGTCAGGTTTGAACAGCTGAAAAAAGAGCTGGAAGAAATGGGTATGTTTGACAGAAGCTATAAAAAACCAATTCCCAGATATATTAAAACTCTCGGCATTGTTACTGCTCCCACCGGAGCGGCAATAAGAGATATGATAGCCGCCGCAAAGAGGAGAAATCCTTATGTTCAGCTTATCCTTTATCCGGCTTTAGTGCAGGGTGAAGGGGCTAAAGAATCCATTGTGCAGGGGCTGAAGGCTTTAGAGAGCCTTAATGTGGATACAATAATAGTGGGAAGAGGCGGTGGTTCCATAGAAGATCTTTGGGCTTTTAATGAGGAGATGGTGGCCAGGGCCATTTTTGAATGCTCTGTGCCTGTAATATCCGCTGTTGGACATGAAACCGATACGACTATTTCTGATCTGGTAGCGGATCTTAGAGCTCCAACCCCCTCCACTGCGGCCGAGCTGGCCATATATGAAAAGCAAGAGCTTATGGATACCATTTTGGACTACAGATATAGTCTGACAAAGGAGTTTGAAGACAGGCTGACGAGGTTAAGAAACCGCCTTGAAAAAGACAGTATCAGGCTGAAGCTGAAAAGCCCGGATGGAATTTTGAGGGAAAAAAGGATGTATCTTCTAAGAGCCGGGGATAGGCTTGAGGAGAGGATCAAAGCGGCCATCAAAAACAAGAGACACAGTTTAGGGGTATATGTACAGAGGCTTGAAGGGGTTTCCCCCCTGAAAAGGCTTAAAAGCGGCTATGCCCTGGTGGAAGCAGGGGGCAATGTTGTGACCTCTGAAACTGAGCTTTCTTTAGACGACGAACTGCTGTTGCATATGATGAACAGGGATATATATGCCGTGATAAAAGAAATAGTGAAGGTTGAAAGGAATCCTTTATAGAAGCTTTGGAATAGGGACAAGGGAGGAAGCTTAAAAATGACAAATGATAAAAACTCTGATAAAGAATCAACTCTTTCCGAAGGCTTTTGTAAAGATCGGGAGAATGATGGTCAGGACGATAAGGATATGGCCATAGAAGATATTTTTTCGGAAATAGATGGTATCCTTACAAGACTTGACGGAAGCGATGTGCCTTTGGATGAAAGCTTTGACTTATATAAAAAGGGTATGGAGTTGCTGAAAAAATGTAATGATAAGCTGGATTTTGTGGAAAAGCAGGTATTGATCATAAACGAAGAGGGCAATTTGGATGAATTTAGAAGAGAAGACTAAAGAGTATGTGGATTATGCAAAAAAGGTTATAGAGAAGAGGGCCTTAATCCCTGAAGAGGGCTACCAGAAAAGCACTATTGAGGCTATGAACTACAGTGTCTCCTCAGGAGGTAAAAGATTAAGACCGGTATTTATGAAGGCCTTTTTTGACCTTTATGAAGGACAGGGGATTATCATAGAGTACTTTATGTCCGCTCTGGAGCTTATACATACATTTTCCCTTGTGCATGATGATCTTCCTGCTCTTGATAATGATATGTTCAGGAGAGGAAAGAAAACAACCCATGCAGTATATGGGGAGGCCATGGCCATACTTTGCGGTGACGGCCTTTTGAACAGGGCTTACGAGCTGGCAATAGAGGGATGTTTGGCCTGTGACGAAAAAGACCGTATATACGGACTGAGGGCCTTGCAGCTTCTGTCAGAAAAGACCGGTATTTACGGAATGATCGGTGGTGAAAGCTATGATGTGGAGACGGAGAAAAAGAAGATAGTTCCTGACGACAAGAGTATAGATTTTATTTTCAGACTGAAAACCTGTGCTCTGATAGAGGCTGCCTTTACTGTAGGGGCTATACTGGCAAAGGCTCCAAAGGAGGATATAGAAATAATTGAAAGGGCCGGATATTGTACAGGAATGGCCTTTCAGATAATAGATGATATTTTGGATGTTACAGGTGATGAGGAGATCCTCGGAAAGCCTGTAGGATCGGATGAGAAAAATCAAAAGACCACCTATGTGACCCTGCATGGGCTGGAGGGGGCTGTGAAGGATGCTGACAGCTATAGCAGGGAGGCGGTCAAAGCCCTTAAGAGTCTTGGCAGGGATACGGAATATCTGGAAGAATTGATATTATCTCTTACAAAAAGGAATAAATGATGATATTAGACAAGATAGAAGAAGCAAACGATATAAAGAAGATAGACCCCAAGGACTATCCTGAACTTGCTCAGGAGATAAGGGACTTTCTGGTCAATAAGATAAGTGTAACAGGAGGTCATCTGGGGTCAAATCTTGGAGTTGTGGAGCTTACCATGGCTTTGCATCTGGTGGCGGATCTTCCAAAGGATAAGATAATATGGGATGTAGGACATCAATCCTATACTCATAAGCTTTTGACGGGAAGAAAAGAGGGTTTTGAAAGCCTTAGAAAATACGGAGGAATGAGCGGTTTTCCCAAAAGAAAGGAAAGCGACTGTGATTCCTTTGATACAGGGCACAGTTCTACTTCCATATCTGCGGGACTTGGATATGTTAAGGCAAGGGATCTTAAGGGAGAGGATTACAGGGTCTTTGCTGTTATAGGGGACGGAGCCCTGACCGGAGGTATGGCATTTGAGGCCTTAAACAATGCATCCAGACTTAAGACCAACTATGTTATAGTCCTGAATGACAATGAAATGTCCATAGCTGAAAATGTAGGAGGAGTAGCGCGATACTTAAGCAGGATCAGGACAAAGGAACCTTATAAAAATTTTAAGATAGATCTTGAAAAACAGCTGATCAGGATACCAAGGGTCGGGGAGCATGTGTTGGATGTGCTTAAAAGGTACAAAAGCGGTTTTAAGCATCTTGTGGTTCCGGGTATGTTTTTTGAGGATATGGGGATCACTTATCTCGGACCGGTTGACGGTCATGATGTTGAGGCCTGCTTAAAGATGCTGAACGAGGCGGTAAAGATCCCTAAATGTGTTATAGTTCATGTGTATACAAGAAAAGGGAACGGTTATATGCCGGCAGAGAAGCATCCGGCCAGATTTCATGGAACCGATCCCTTCGATATAGAGACCGGGCTTTTATCCAAAGGCAGGAAAAAAGCCAGCTACACGGATATATTTTCAACTGTGATGACAAAGGTTGGACAAAGGGATGAGAGGGTAGTTGCCATTACGGCAGCTATGCCCGATGGAACAGGGTTAAAGCGTTTCTCAAGAATGTATCCCAACAGGTTTTTTGATGTAGGCATAGCTGAACAGCACGCGGTTACTTTTGCAGCGGGACTGGCTGCAGGGGGCTTAAAACCTATTGTTGCTGTTTATTCTTCCTTCCTTCAAAGGGCTTATGATCAGATACTTTCGGATGTATGCCTTCAAAAGCTTCCGGTGATTTTTTGTATTGACAGAGCGGGACTTGTAGGTTCGGACGGAGAAACACACCAGGGAGTATTTGATATTTCATATCTGTCCTCCATTCCAAACATTACCATAATGGCGCCAAAGAACAAATGGGAGCTTTCGGATATGATAAAATATGCACTCAGGTTTGACGGCCCAATAGCAATAAGGTATCCAAGGGGTGAGGCTTATGATGGTCTTGAGGACAAGAGAGCAAGGGTGGAATACAAAAAGAGTGAAATGATACATAAGGGAAAGGATATAGCTTTATTTGCTCTTGGCAGCATGGTTAAGACAGCAGTGGAAGTGAGAGAAATCCTTAAGGATAAGGGCTATGATCCGACCATTGTTAATGTACGCTTTGCAAAACCCTTTGATACAGATATGCTGAAGAAATTATCACAAGACCATTCCCTTCTCGTAACCATGGAAGAAAATGTATATGTAGGTGGATTTGGAGAACAGATAAGGGAGTATGTCAGTGATGAGAAGCTTCCCTTTGATCTGCTGACGGTGGCATTACCCGATGAATTTATACAGCATGGAAGCGTGGATATATTAAAAAAGGAAACTGGTATAGATGCAGAGTCCATAGCAGGGACCATTATTGAGAAAAAGAGTATGTGAAGGAAATAAATGTATGAAGGAACGTCTGGATCTGCTGCTGGTAAAAAGAGGATACTGTGCTTCCAGAGAGAAGGCCAAGGCAGTGATAATGTCCGGGGCTGTTTATGTGAACGGACAGAAGGAGGACAAGGCAGGAAGCACCTTTTTGGAAGAAGATATTAAGATAGAAGTCAGGGAAAACCCCCTTAAGTATGTGAGCAGGGGAGGTCTGAAGCTTGAAAAGGCAATCAGTGAATTTAAGCTGGATCTAAGGGAACTTGTATGTATGGATATAGGGGCTTCTACAGGAGGCTTTACCGATTGTATGCTTCAAAACGGTGCAAAAAGGGTTTACTCGATAGATGTTGGTCATGGGCAGCTGGACTGGAAGCTTAGAAATGATGAAAGGGTGGTTTGCCTTGAAAAGACCAATTTCAGATATATAAGTTCTGAACAGGTAGCGGAGCCCATAGATTTTGCCTCGGTGGATGTGTCTTTTATATCTCTTTCCAAGATACTTCCCGTAGCATATCCTATGCTGAAGGATCAGGGAAGGATGGTATGCCTTATTAAACCCCAGTTTGAAGCGGGAAGGGATAAAGTAGGAAAAAAAGGTGTTGTCAGGGAAAGAAAGACTCACAATGAAGTGATCGATTCGGTCATCTCTATGTGCATAGATACAGGATTTTTTGTAAAGGGTCTTACTTATTCACCTATTAAAGGACCTGAAGGAAATATTGAGTATCTTATTTATCTTTTAAAGGATGCCGGGGAGGAGGGCGGATCAGAATATCTGATGGATATTGATGCATTAACCCTAAAGGCGCATGATGAATTGAATTAGCAGCCGCTTTCTATATGTTTTTAAAGGATCATATGACGGGCTTTTGGTAAGAAGGAGAGACTATATAATAAATAAAAGGTAGAAAAGGATGAAAAGATTTCATATTGTTGTAAATGCAGCAAAAGATCCGGGCTTAACAGTCACAAAAAAAATAACGGGTTTTTTGCAGGAACAGGGGCTTTATTGTGACTACGAGACCATTAACAGAAATGACCCCTATAATAAAGCTCTTAATAAGAATGCTTTTTTGGCAGAGTGTCTGCTGGTTTTAGGCGGCGACGGAACCTTTATTCAGGTTGCCGGTAAGATAGCAGGAACCGATATCCCAATGTTAGGTATAAATCTTGGCAATGTGGGGTATCTGGCTGAGACTGAGAGGGAAGATATACTTGAAGCCCTTAACAGCCTTATAGACGATAATTATGATATCGAAGACAGAATGATGCTTTCCGGAAAATATACCAGTGAAGGTGAGAGGAAGATACAATACGCTCTGAATGATATAGTTATATCAAGGTGTGAGAGCTTAAGGACCATAAAGTATGAGATATATGTAAATGACAGGCTCTTAAATTCCTATAATGCAGACGGCATCATCATTTCCACTCCTACCGGTTCAACCGGTTACAATCTTTCGGCAGGAGGTCCCATAGTTGAGCCGGTGGCTGAACTGCTGCTTCTAAATCCCATCTGTCCCCATACTTTAAATACCAGGGCGGTGATCCTGTCGGCAAGGGATGAGATAAGGATAAGGGTAATAAAAGGAAAGTATAAGAAGGAATTTGAGGCAGCTGCAAGCTTTGACGGGGGAAACGAAATATTCCTGAGAGCCTCGGAGGATGTCCTGATAAAAAAAGCAGATGTAAGAACCAGGATAATCAAGCTAAGAAAGGAAAGCTTCCTTAATATCCTTAGCAGAAAGATGAGACTTGTCTCCTACAACGAATAGTAAAAGGACATACTGTCCTTTAGATGAAGCTTTTTAATCAGCTCTTTATAAATACAGCAGTAAAAAAACAGCAGATAAGGAGAAAAATGTTAGTAAATCTTCACGTAAAAAACATAGCTCTCATAAATGAGGTGGAAATAGATCTTGAAGAGGGCTTTAACGTACTGAGCGGGGAAACAGGAGCCGGAAAGTCTCTGATAATAGATTCGGTTAATTTTGCTCTGGGGAGCAAGGTCCCTAAGGATATCGTCAGGGAGGACAGTGATCATGCACTTGTTGAGCTTACCTTTACTGTCAGGGATCAGGAGATAAAGGACAGGCTTAAAGAGCTTATGGTGGATGTTTCCGATGATCAGGTTCTGCTTTCAAGGAAGCTTACAAAGGGAAGGAGCATACTGAGGGTTAACGGAGAAAGTATGACCATTGCCCAGGTCAGGGAAATAGCTGCTCTGCTTATAGATATACATGGCCAGCATGAGCATCAGTCACTGCTTTACAAGAAAAAGCATGGGGAGATCCTTGACGAATACTGTAAGGAAAGCCTGTCGGATAAGCTTAAGAGCTTTAGAGTCAGATTTGAGGAGTATAATAATGCTCTTAAGGAGCTGGAAGAGGAAAGGGAAGTTAGTGCCAATCTGGAAAAAGAAACCGCATTTCTTGAGTTCGAGATCAATGAGATCAGGGGAGCAGCCTTAGAAGAAGGTGAGGATGAAGAGCTTGAAGCCTCATATAGAAAGATGCAAAATTCAAAAAAGCTGATGGAAGCGGTTTCACTTGCTCACAGGCTAAGCGGAAACGATTCTGAGGAGGGTGCCGGAAGTCTTGTTGGAAGAGGAGTGAAGAGTCTTGGTCAGGTTACAGGGATCGATCCTGCTCTTGATGATATTGCAAACATGCTTGGAGAGGTAGAGGATCTTTTGAATGATTTCAGCAGGACCATAGCCGAGTATGAGCAGGGACTTGAGTATTCGGAAGAAGAATATGCAAGGGTCGAGGAGAGACTTAATGTAATAAATAAGCTTAAGGATAAGTACGGAAGTGATATTAAAGCTATAAAGGAAAGCCTGAAGGAGAAGGAAGACAGGTACGAGAAGCTTATAGATCACGATAGTTATGTAAACCAACTTGAGGAAAAGGTTAAAAAGGACAGGGAAGATATTCTTAAAAGATGCAGGGAGATCTCTGAAATCAGAAGGAAGGCGGCAAGGAAGCTTTCCAAAGAGATAGAAGAGGGAGTGATGGATCTTAATTTCCTGGATGCAAAATTTGAAATAAGCATAGACAGTAATGAAGACAGGATAAACTCCCTGGGATTCGATGAGGTCGAGTTCATGATATCCACTAATCCCGGAGAGAAGATAAAGCCTCTTGTTCAGGTGGCCTCAGGGGGTGAGCTTTCAAGGATAATGCTCGCTCTAAAAAGTGTGCTGGCTGCAAAGGATAGGGTTTCAACCCTTATTTTTGATGAAATAGATACGGGAATAAGCGGAAGAACGGCTCAGAAGGTATCAGAGAAGCTGGCTCTTTTAGCTAAGACTCACCAGGTTATATGTATTACCCACCTACCCCAGATCGCCGCCATGGCAGACGCCCATTTTGAGATCGAAAAGGGAGTTACTGATGGAAGGACTGAAACAAATATAAGACAGCTATCCAGAGAGGAAATAGTAAAGGAGCTTGCCAGGATGCTTTCGGGGGCAAAGGTGACAGATGCAGTACTTGGATCTGCAAGGGAGATGAAGGAGCTTGCAGATAGAGTTAAAGCCCGGGATCAGGATGTATAAAGACAGGTGGAGTAGATGATAAGAAGCAGGGGAAGACGAAGGGGAAGAAAAAGACTACTATTGATAATACTTATATCCTTACTGTTTGTGCTTTTAATGGTTTTTGCCATTGTAAGCTATAATTCTTCAGTTGGAACTATTTCTCTGAAGGATTTTTATACTGCAGAGCTTGGAGGCTATAATAATAAGGGTAGTCTTATAATGGAATTTAATTCAGAGAAGGCTGAGGAAAGCTTTAATAAGCTTAAGGCTTCATACTCCAAAAGACTTATTAAAGCCAAGGTAGATCCGGAAAAGTATATGGATCTGATCAAATCCATAAGTGTTCAGTGTACAAGAGATCATAATCTTGTAAACGGACAGAGTATAGGTCTTATGTATGATTGTGACAGAGAGCTGGCAAAGGAGCTTAGGGTCAAGGTGACAGGAACAAGGGATGAGTTTACTGTGTCCGGACTAAGATCCGCGGTTTTTATTACATATGAGGATCTTTTTAAGGATCTTGTGGTCACTTTTTCAGGCAGATCACCCAATATAACCCTTACAATAAGCAATAACAGCACAAACAGTTATATCCGGAATATGCTCTTTAAACCCCTTGAGGATAAGGAGTTTTATACCGAAGGAGAGTCGGTAAAGATAAGAGCCTTCTACAGTGAAGAGGATGCAGAGAGCAAGTATTACTCAATAGATACTCCAAGTGAGTCCTGTGTGAAGGAATATATAGCTAAGGGAGAAAGCAGTTATCTAACGGATGGGGGAGAGCTGACTGATGAGATAATAAAGGAGGCTGTGGAGGCCGGTAAAAAAGCCTTTAACCATGCTTCGGCAAATGAATTCGGCGTAAGGATATTTACAGAGGCCGCTTTGGTTCCTGTTTATGATGCTGAAAAGGATGAAACCTTTAACTGGGTTAACCCCTATGACAGCACAATTTACTTTAAAAGTCTGAAGGATCAGGCCAGGGGAGGAAACGGAACAGATTATAATCAGCTGGATATAGTCTATATCGCCAGTCTCACCCAGGCTGACGGAGTATCCACCAAGGCCTTTTGTGCTATAAGATATTCAAATATAGTCAGAAATTCGGATGGAAGCTTAGAATACGATTTCTCAGATCCAAAGATCATATCTGCCTCCCACATAGCTGAAAGGGTAAGGAAGAATGTGGTTACTAACTTTGAAGGTGAATATGATATAGAGAAGCTCAAATAAATATGACAACATGAGATTTTTGTCTTTTATTTTGAACAATAAAATTGTATAATCTTATTTAAGGTTTGTAGAAAATAACCAATACCGGAGGTAAAAAATGAAAAATATTCTTTTTGTTGCTTCAGAGTGCGTACCCTTTATCAAAACAGGAGGTCTTGCGGATGTTGTTGGATCGCTTCCAAAGTGTTTTGATAAAAAATATTTTGACTGCAGGGTGGTCATCCCCAAATACTTATGTATGAAGCATGAGTTTGTGGAGAAAATGGAATACGTGGACAATTTTTATATAGATATGGATAATAAGTCCCAGTATGTAGGTATATTCAAGATGGAATATGAAGGGGTTATTTTCTATTTTGTAGATAATGAGTATTTCTTTTCCGGTGAGAGACCTTATGGTGATATATTATGGGATATAGAAAAGTTTATTTTCTTTTCCAGAGCAGCCCTTTCTATTCTTCCCGTTGTTAATTTCAGACCTCACATAGTACATTGTCATGACTGGCAGACAGGTCTTATCCCTGTATATTTGAAGGAGAGATTCCATGAAGGAGAGTTTTACAGGGATATGAAGTCCGTAATGACTATTCATAATCTTAAATTCCAGGGCAGCTGGGATGTTAAGACAATAAAGGCCTATTCGGGACTTCCGGATTATTTCTTTACTCCTGATAAGCTTGAAGCCTTTAAGGATGCAAATATGCTGAAGGGAGGCCTAGTATATGCCGATGCCATAACCACAGTCAGCGAGACCTATGCGGAGGAGATAAAAACAAAATTCTACGGAGAACATCTGGAAGGCCTTTTGAAGGCCAGGAGTAAGGATCTAAGAGGTATCGTTAACGGTATCGATTATGATGATTACAATCCTGAGACCGATAAATATATTGATTTCAAGTATAATGCCAAGGATTACAGAAAAGAAAAGCTTAAAAACAAGAAGGCTCTTCAGCAGCAGCTGGGGCTTGAGGTTAATGAAAAGAAGATGATGATCGGAATCGTATCAAGACTTACGGATCAGAAAGGTTTCGATCTTATTGCCTATATTATGGATGAGCTCTGTCAGATGGATCTTCAGGTGGTGGTTTTGGGTACCGGTGAAGAAAGATATGAGAATATGTTCAGACATTTTGACTGGAAATATAATAATAAGGTTTCGGCAAATATTTACTATTCAGAGGAGCTTTCCCATAAGATATATGCAAGCTGTGATGCTTTTCTTATGCCTTCCCTCTTTGAGCCCTGCGGACTTTCCCAGTTGATGGCTCTCAGATACGGAACAGTTCCCATTGTAAGAGAAACCGGAGGCTTGAAGGATACTGTAGAGCCTTATAATGAATACGAGAGTACCGGAACAGGCTTCAGCTTTGTTAATTACAATGCTCACGAGATGCTCAATACCATCAGGTATGCCTTTGATGTGTATGTGAACAGAAGGAGAGAGTGGAATAAGATCATAGACAGAGCTATGGCAGCTGATTTTTCATGGAATGTTTCAGCCAGAAAATATCAGGAGATGTATGACTGGCTTTTGGGATATTAATTTTAATTAAATGGAGGAATTGTAAATGGCAGTAAATCGTTTTGTGTTGAATGGAGTTTCTTATCACGGGCATGGTGCAATAAACGAGATTCCCGGAATAATAGCTTCAAAGGGCTTCAAGAAGGCTTTTGTGGCATCAGATCCCGATCTGGTAAAGTTTAAAGTTACGGCTAAGATAACCGATCTTCTTGAAAAGAACAATATACCTTATGAGCTGTATTCCGATATAAAGCCCAATCCAACGATAGAGAATGTTCAGCATGGTGTGGAAGCCTTTAAAGCATCAGGAGCTGACTTTATGATAACCATAGGCGGAGGCTCTTCTATGGATACAGGTAAGGGTATCGGTATTGTTGTAAACAATCCTGAATTTGCAGATATCCGTTCACTTGAGGGAGTTGCTCCTACAAAGAAGCGTACAGTATTTACTATTGCTGTTCCGACTACAGGAGGAACAGGAGCGGAATCCACTATCAACTATGTTATAACTGACGTGGAAAAGAAGCGTAAGTTCGTATGTGTGGATCCTAACGATATACCGGATGTGGCTGTTGTGGATCCTGATATGATGTCCTCTATGCCAAAGGGACTTACAGCTTCCACAGGTATGGATGCTCTTACCCATGCTATTGAGGGATATACCACAGGGGCAGCCTGGGAGCTTTCAGATTGTCTTAACCTTGAGGCTATAAAGCTTATAGGAGCTAATTTAAGAAAGGCTGTGGAAAATGATCCTGATGGCCGTGAGGGTATGGCTCTTGCCCAGTATGTAACAGCGATGGCGTATTCAAACGTAGGTCTGGGTATAGCTCACTCTATGGCACATACTCTTGGAGCTGTATATGATACCCCTCATGGAGTAGCCTGTGCTATGATGCTTCCCATAGTTATGGAGTTTAATGCAGATGCTACCGGAGATAAGTTTAAGCACATTGCAGAAGCTCTCGGGGTAAACACAGAGGGAATGGATCAGGCTGCCTACAGAAAAGCAGCTGTGGATGCTGTTCGTAAGTTATCTGTTGATGTTGGAATACCTACTAAGCTTGATAAGCTTAAGGAAGAGGATCTTGACTTCCTTTGCGAATCTGCGGCGGCAGATGCCTGTGCACCCGGAAATCCCAAACCCGCTTCGCTGGAGGAATTCAGGGAGATGTTTAAAAAGCTTATGTAAGGTTCAAAGGACTTGTTTTTGATAAGCTATGAGTCGGAATAGTTTAGATAATCTTGCCGCCGGGACATTCCGGCGGCAATTATTATTAAAGGATCAAAGCGGCACAGTAAAGCTCCTGACAGGTCTGATCTTTAGACAACTTGAGACCGGCTCGAAATCTAAACAGAGATTTAGGAGGATTGAAAAGTGAAATTTGTAATACAGGTATGTTCAAAGGCAAAGGTAGAGGTAGGGGAAGAGCTTATAGGTGCTATAGATAAAGGTGCAACGGTATTTGTAGGAATAGGTAAGGAGGATACAAAGGAAATTGCCGATAAAATGGTAAAAAAGCTGCTGGGTCTCAGAATTTATCCGGATGAAAACGGAAAAACCAATATATCCTTAAAGGATTTTGGCGGCAGTCTTTTAATAATTTCCCAGTTTACCCTATATGCTAACTGCACTCACGGAAACAGACCGGGCTTTTTTGAGGCGGGGGATCCGGACAAAGCCAATGAACTCTACGAATACATAATAGAAAAATGTAAAGAGGGAGATTTTGAAACCGCGCATGGGAGCTTTGGAGCTGAAATGAAAGTAAGCATAGTTAATGAAGGACCCTTCACTCTGATACTGGATTCGGATGAAATTTTTAAAAAATAAAAAATTCCTGATTTTTTGTTTTGACTTTAATAAAAGCTATTGTAAAGTATGTGAATTATATTATAGAATAGACCTTGGTGTAAAAAGAACTGTTGTAACTGCAGACATCATAAATTGTTATATAGTCTGCAGTTTGAAGGCATATAGATAGTAAGGAATAAATGGGAGGTTATTTAGATGGCAAAAGAAAGAAAAGTCGGTACAATTTCCAGAGGTATCCGCTGTCCGATCATAAGGCAGGGAGATGACCTGGCGCAGCTTGTAACAGACAGTGTGATAGATGCTGCAGAGGCAGAAGGCTTTGAAATAAGGGACAGGGATGTTATTTCCGTTACAGAGTCCGTTGTTGCAAGGGCTCAGGGAAACTATTGTACTGTGGATGATATAGCAGAGGATGTTAAGAACAAATTTGGTACAGGAACTATAGGAGTTATCTTCCCTATCCTGTCAAGAAACCGTTTTGCCATATGTCTTAAGGGTATAGCTATGGGGGCAAGAAAAATAGTCCTTATGCTGTCTTATCCTTCTGACGAGGTGGGAAATGAACTTGTGGATATTGACAAAATAGATGAAATGGGGATAAATCCTTACAGTGATGTTCTGACTCTTGAAAAATACAGAGAGTGCTTTGGATATTCAAAGCATGAATTTACTGGGGTTGATTATGTGGAATATTACAGCGACCTTATTAAAGAAGCCGGATGTGATGTGGAGATCATATTTGCAAATCAGGCTAAAATGATCCTTGATTATGCAGAAAATATCATAACCTGTGATATTCATACAAGGGCAAGGACCAAGAGAATACTTAAGGCTGCCGGAGCAAAGATTGTTTTGGGTCTTGATGATCTTATGACTGAACCCATAAACGGAAGCGGCTGTAATGAAAAATTCGGACTTTTGGGTTCAAATAAATCCACAGAAAGACAGGTAAAGCTCTTTCCCAGAGAATGTAAGCAGCTTGTGCTTGATATACAGTCTATAATGAAGGAAAGAACAGGCAAAAATGTGGAGGTAATGGTCTATGGTGACGGGGCCTTTAAGGATCCCAAGGGAAAGATATGGGAGCTGGCTGATCCTGTCGTTTCCCCTGCTTTTACTGACGGTCTTGTGGGAACGCCTAATGAGCTTAAGTTAAAGTATCTGGCAGACAATGATTATGCGGAGCTTTCCGGAGATGAGCTGAAGGAGGCTATTTCAAAACGCATAAAAGAAAAGGATAAGAATCTGGTGGGCAAGATGGCAAGCGAAGGAACAACTCCCCGTCAGCTTACGGATCTTATAGGCTCTCTTTGTGATCTTACTTCCGGTTCCGGAGATAAGGGAACACCGGTAGTTTTGGTTCAGGGATATTTTGATAATTACACAAATTGATGAGATTCATTTCAAACATTACTTTTTAAGGTCTGCTTCCCTGAATAGTGCAGCTGTGTGAAAAGGTTGAAAAATAAAGGACAGGATCCAAACATAAGCTTTAGGTATGCTTTTAAGGAAGGATCCTGTCTTTTCTTTTGAAAAAATGACTTTTTTCAGTTCTGCTAAGGATTAGGAGACTAAGTGAGTATTTTTAATCCTCATCGTCAAACTCCAATGAATCTAAATATTCGTCGAAAGCATCCGCCACGGCTTCATATTCCTCATCATCATCAATAAAGGTAAGGGTTGGCTCTACATTTGGGTCCTTGGGATCTTCAGAATAACCGTAAAACCAAACCTCATCCTCAATGCCCTCCTGGGCCGAGGGAAGCAGAGCAATGTAGTCCTTTTTGTCTACTTCAAATATGGTTATTACTTCGCAGTTTACTGTTTTTCCGTCTTCTAACTCCAATTCCACAGTCATTTCCTCTTCGGGAACATTTTTATCTGACATTTTTTTCTCCTGACCCCCTGAGGGGAATTTTTCTACTAATTCCTACCCG
>JAILBX010000023.1 GCA_024680675.1 Lachnospiraceae bacterium
TCTGTTACATAAACAGGTTTTCCATCCTTGTCAAGGATGGTCATCTGACGATTGTCCTGACCTGCGCCCCACCATATTTTTACCTCAGCGGCTTTTTCTGTAGTAAACTTTATGGCATTCTTTCCTGTAGATGCAATGTCACCAAAGCTGATACGGTTCGTGGATACATAACCATCCTCAAAGGTCTTTACCTTACTTTCCACCTTGGTCTTTGTGCTATAGATCAAAGTAAAGAAACCATCAGTTCCCGCAACTTCAGTATCACCATCTGCCTTTGTGTTTTTAAAGGTTTCTATATCTCCACCGTCAAGTAAAAAATCGGTATTAAGCTTTTCCGTAACCTCAACCCTGAATATATAGTTGTTTCCCCCAGAGCATCCAATATAGTAGCTGCCTGCCTCTGAAAGATCGGTTGTGGTTATATAAAGGGCATCCTTCTTTGTTTCTTCTTCTGTCACAAAAACAAGATTTCCATCCTTATCAAGGATAGTCATCTGACGATTGTCCTGACCGGCTCCCCACCATATCTTAACCTCAGCAGCTTTATTGGTAGTTATTTTTATAGCATTCTTTTCAATAGAAGCAACATCACCAAAGCTTATACGGTTGGTGGACACATAACCGTCATCAAAGGTCTTTGCCTTGCTTTCCACCTTGGTCTTTGTGCTGTATATCAAAGTGAAGTAATTTTCAGTTCCTGCCACTTCGCTCTCACCATCTGCCTTTGTGTTGTCTTTAAAGGTTTCTATATCTCCTCCATCAAGGGTATAAGTTGTACCTTTCTTAGGCACAATGATCTCATAGCTAAAGCTTGACACCACACTCTTTAAGTCCTTAAGGACTGCTATTGCTTTAACAGTAGTAGTACTTGTTATTACAAAGGGTATATCATACTTGGTGGAAGCCTCAGAAGGCTCGCTTCCATCAGTGGTATAGTAAATGTCCGCCCCCTTTGTATCGCAGCTAAGACCTACCATACGGCTTCCTGTATAGCTTCCCTCGGGCAGGCTTGCCACAGGGGCCGCCACAGAAGTAACTGCCTCAAGCTCCTCGCTTCCATCAAGGGCTGTGACAGTCTCTTCCTCTTCAAGACCTTCTTCCGTATCTGATGCCTCAGTCTCAGATGGCTCGGAATTACTTATTTTCTCCTTTCCGAAAACATTGGCTGCTCCAAATAAAGGAATTTCCGTAAGGCACATTGAAGCCACCAGAAGTATACTCAATATCGTTGAGAGCATACTTTTTTTTCTTGCTTTCTTTCCCATAAAAATGCTCCTTTCTCTCTATCCTTATCCAAGGATATTAATATATCTATTCGTAAGGAACATTTTAACATTTTTTTCAATTTATTTATATTATTTTTGTGGGTTTTTACCAAATTCGTCATTTTGTCGGAGTAATCTGTGTTTTTTTTGTGTATTTTTTCTTTATTGATAATCCTGTCCTTCAATACTAATGGGACTATCCTCTCTTTATCTCCCTTTCTTCAATATTACCTGCCTTATCTGTAACTCTTATTAAAAAACTGTCAAAGGACTTCGGGATACTTATGCGCTCACTTAAGGGTTCATCTCCATAGTACCTGTACCTTATCAGCTCTTCACCCTCATTTTGAACGCTTATACTTCTTATCCCGCTCTCACGATCTGAAATTTCCAGTAAATGCTCAGGTCCTGCCCTGTCACCGTATTCTCTTATCCTTGGGGCCTTTTGGTCAAAGACTATCCCATAGACAGGGGAATATATATAAGGCTCACTATCCCCGGGCCCTACAGGCTTTTTAAAGGATACAAAAACAGGCTTAAAGCTTCTGTTATCTGCTAAGTCTCTTTCCATAAGAACACTCTGATCGAGCCTCAGAGTCCCTTTTGAAAGTAACCTGTAATCTCCCCCTTCATCTGCTTTATCGGAAATTAAATATTCAATGCTATCCATATTTTCATCCCCTTCAAAAGAGAAGATCACCTCCTTCCTGCTATAGTAAATACCCTTATCTTCTATTAAGATAAGTTCTCTTCCTCCATGGCTTATCTTAGGACTCAGTATCTTCTTTTGATCCCCTGTAAGACTGTCCTCAGCATGGCCCTTTAAAGACCTTTCACCGGGGCTGTCTGAAAGGCTCTCGCCCTTTATTCTTATTGGCAATAAAAGAAGTATCAATATCATAGAGCCTCCAAGTATCCTTCTCCAATGACCCTTCATAATCCCTGTTCTTTTTCTCATAAATCCTTCCTTTCCCATCTTGTGTAAGCCTTTACTTAAGAACAGTCTTCTGTTCAACAATGATCTTCTTTATAAGGGGCTTATACCTGTTTTCATCCTTTATGGAGATCTTAAGGTTTTCTCCTTCAAACATGGCCAGGTAAACAGGACCAAAAATAATGGTAAGAGGAGCCATGTCATATATTTCAGAAGTAATATTCACAGACCATAAGCTGTCTTTGTATCTTAAGAGGGCAAAACCGGCAAGACCGTATTTCTTCTTCTCAGCTTCCTCATCATCCTTCTCATACAGGAATATAACTCCGAAGAATAAAATAAATAATAATAATAAAATAAGGAGAACAGAAATCAATACAATAAAGACTATGCCTGCTATCTTCATTTTCCCTGAGGAAGCCTCCTCCTCTAAAACCGCAGCATTCCCTATAACAACCGGCGGTTTGGAATAAGCTATCTCATTGTCCTTTACTATCTCCTCCTCATATAGCTCCTCCTGATCTGATCCCCCTTGATCTGCCTCCTCAGTATCTTCTTCATAGTCATCTATCAGTCCTTCAAAAAGAGGATCATACTCCTTAAACTCCTTATCCTCATCCTCCTCGTCCTTCTCTTTTTCAGCTTCTGAACTTACC
>JAILBX010000191.1 GCA_024680675.1 Lachnospiraceae bacterium
TTGTTAAGGTTTTTCTCCAGGTTCCAAGAGCTGCGGCAGAGGGAAAATATAAGGCTGCAACCATATATGATCCCACCCCCTATGGAGCGGGAATAGTCGAAGAGAATAGTGACGGAGCAGAGAGGCTTTATCTGGAAAAAACCTTAACAAGATCAGCCTTTCCGTCATTATCGGTATCATTATCTGTTTCCACATATACGCAATAACGCAATATATCACTTTCTTCATTACTGTATTGAGGATCTCTCAGATCTGAATAGGCCAGGATAGGCTGCATCATACCATCCTCAACTATGGGCTCATCACTTTTCACCAAAGAAATATCATTAAGAGCCTCCTCTCCTTTTTGGTCTGTCATTGACTCCATTGTATATAATCCCTGAGTACAACCATTCAGCAATACAGCCGTCAAGCCAAGGCAAAGCCATCTAAGCACACTTTTTTTCATTTTCTCTTCTCCCTGATATTTCGATCTATGATATTTCTATCTCATCTTAAACAAACAGAACTCTTTTGTTTATACTGCTTTATTCCAAAAGCTGCAAAGCTTTTTCATAACACAGGAAATGCTGATCATAAAGAAAGCACTCTCCCACCGAGTCAAAATTAAGGTAAGAATAGGATCTGACTGCCTTTAAATTATCCCTGTTTACCAGAAAATGACAGCTTTTATAACCCCTTTCCCTAAGGACTCTTATACCGTGCTCCATCATTCTTCTTGCAATTCCCTTATTTTGCATAGAGGGACTTACAGCCACACGAGACAGTTCTCCACCCGGAAAAAGGTCTCTGTTCCAGCATTTAAGCTCCTCAACCTTATCATCTTTATCAATGGATATTGCAGCTATGATCCTGCCCCTTTCCTTCATTACAAATAAGCAATCTCTGGAAAGATCATAATCAATAGTTTCATATGATGGATAGCTCTCCTCCCAGGCACAGAATTCTCTTCCTTTCTGCTCATCATAAAGCTGCATTATTTCTTCCCTGTCACTTATATCAGCCTTTACAATATTATACATATTATTTTCACTTTATCGTTTTTTAAGCTCTCTCTATCAAGCCTGTCAGTTTTACATCTTTTTAAGTGTAGCATAAAAATCTCATTTATTACAGAGTAAAGAATAATAAAATATAGGGTGAATATCTTTTTGAACTGCTATAAAATATCCGGATACCTTATCTTTTGAAAAAAGCTTTAAGCTTGGCAAGCAGGGTCTTCTTATCTATGGTTTTTAACAGATAATCCACAGGAGATAATCCCACAACCGACAGGACACTGTTTCTGTCTCCATGACCGGTAAGGAACATTACAGGTATGTCTCCCGTCCCCGAATCGCTTTTAAGCATGGAAAGTACCTGTGGACCATTGGCAATAGGCATTTCATAATCAAGAAGGATAAGATCTGCTCTGGTTTTTGCCAGATAGCTGATAGCCTGAACCCCGTTTGATGCCATTCCCACGCGATAATCATCCTTGAGCCACTCAAAAACCGTCTGCATATATGTAAAATCATCATCTACTATAAGTATCGTCTTTTTCTTTTTTTCACCGGTATTTTCCTCCAGATAGGTGTGAACCTGTTTTATCAGTCCCTCTATATCCAAAGGTCTTTTAAACCAGCGGGTAACAAGTCCTTCCGCTACAATCTTTCTGACACTTTCATACTCCTGATCATCACCTATAAGGATCAGACCGCAGGCACTTTCCTCAACTATATCCTTTAAATAAACCAATGCTTCAGGACTTTGGTCAGTTTCATCACTCATAAAAAAAATAATAACGGTTACACCATCCAGGGCATTTTTCATCTCCTTGATATCTGTATGAGCAAACACCGTATTGACCCCTTCTGCCTCAAGTTTATTTCTGATACTCCCCGCCAAAAAACTTTCTTTGGCGCAAAGCACTGTCACCTTTTCATTTGATATACTATTATCCATTTTTCCTCCTCTTCAACACAAGTATTCCTCTATAACCCTCTCACAAAACGCAGCAGATTATTCTTTCTGTAATTTACTGTCAGATAAACATGCTTTTAGCCTGAGCTGTGATCCCATCCCAGTCAAGAACTGCCAAAAGCTTCTCTATCTCATTTACTTTTTCCTCATCCTTTTTTTCCAGTCTGTACTTTCTGACTTCTTTCAAAAGATCGTACATCATCTGATAATCCATAATCTCCCCTATCTCAGCCATGGTCTGGTAGGCTTCTCTCATAGTCTTCTCTTCTATAAGCGGAAGCTCATCCTTTACCAGATCCAGAACCGATAATTTAGTGTCCAATTTTCTGTACATTTCCAGGAGTCTTTCGGTGTTTTCCCCGATAATGACCATATTCCCTTCGTTTCCGGCCTTTTCAAGGTTTTCCGCCAGCATGGCCATATCCCGGGCCCCGATTATCCTTGCAGAGCTTTTTAGTGCATGAACCTTTATTGTATAGTTTTTTAAGTCCCTGTCTTTAAACAGCTCTTCTATCTCATCTGCCTTATATTCAGCAGTTTTGTGAAAAGCCGACAGTACTGACAGATAGCCGGATACACCATCGCAGTTTTTCACTCCGCTATCCGTATTAAGTTCAGCTATATCTGTAAGCCATTCAGGGATCTCCTCTTTCTCTTTCTCTTCCTCCTTCTCTTCTTCCCCATCCTTTATATCAGGAGTCAAAAGCTTATCCTCAGGAAGGAGCTTCTTTAACATCTTTTCCAGCTTTCTTCCATCCACCGGTTTGGATAGATAATCTGTAAAGCCTGCATTTAAATAGTTTTCCCTTGCTCCGGTAACGGCATTGGCCGTAAGTGCAATAGCAGGAGTCAGTTCATTTATCTCACTGCCACGGATATTTTCAAGAGTCTCTATACCGTCCATATCCGGCATCATATGATCGATAAATATGGCGTCATATTTATTTTCCAGGGCAAGTACAATAGCCTCCCTGCCGGAAAGCGCTGTATCTATAGTTATGAGAGTTTTCTTTAAAAGACTCTTTATAACTTCGATATTCATTTCAGTGTCGTCCACAACAAGTATCCTGCCCTCAGGAGCATGGAACAGTTCTTTGTATATTTCCTCATCTGCCCCCATATCAGATACCCTTACCCTGTAATCTCCTATCACATCCCAGGAGATCACCTCCTGCCTGATGGCAAAAGATATCTTTGTTCCTTTTCCATATTCCGAATCAACCTCAAGCCGGCTGTCCATAAGCTCCAGCAGCTGTTTGGTAATACTTATTCCGAGACCGGTTCCTTCTATGTTGGGATTTCTTTCCTCCCGGATCCTCTTATAGGGAGAAAAAAAGTCTTCCAGATCCTCCTTCTTCATACCTATACCGGTATCTTCAACTTTAAAAGACAGAAGTATGGCAGAAGCTTTGCTTTCCTCCTCCGGCTTTGAATATGTTACAGAAAGTGTTACAGAACCTTTTTCTGTATATTTGACTGCATTCGTCAAAAGATTGATAACACATTGTCTTATGCGAACCTCATCTCCCAAAAGCATATGAGGTATTTGATCGTTTACTTCAATATTAAATTTGAGACCTTTTTTTTCTGCTCTGGCACGAGTCATATTATTCAGATCATTGATCAGGGAAGTCAGCTCGTACTGCTTAAGTATTATCTCCATCTTTCCCTCCTCAACCTTGGAAAGATCGAGAATATCATTTATGAGGGAAAGCAGTGTCTTACCTGCAGACATTATATCCGAAGCGTATTTTCGTATGGTTTTTTCTGAGGATTCTCTAAGTATCATCTCATCAAAACCAAGCACTGCATTTATGGGAGTCCTTATCTCATGGGACATACTTGCAAGGAATCTGCTCTTGGCCTCATTTGCACTGTCGGCAATATCCCTTTGTTTCTGTAACTCCTTCAGATAATTATAGTGTTCGGTATCATCAACAAGAGCATAGAGTTTTCCATACTTTTCACCCTTATACAGGAGTTCATTTTCAACCGGTTTATATATGCGGTCATACACCTTGAGGTTCTTTCCCGTTTTAACAGCTTCAGAAATAGCTGATAAAATATCATAGGGAGTATTATTCCTTTTCAAAAGGGTATTAAGGAGATTCTCTTTAGCCGGATCCTCCCTGTAAAGGCCTTGTTCTCCCCTTTCATCCTTCGCAGAAAAAAAGGCATCAAATTCCGGGTAAAGCCTTGCCGCCGGCTCGTTATAGTACTGTATCCTTCCATCATTATCCACAGCAATGATCCCTTCAGATATCCTGTCTATAACAAAATCTCTGGCAATTTCTCTTGTTCCAAGCAGATCAAATCCGATTATACCTACCAGCATAAAAACTGTCCCGATGAGGGCACCGGGCATAGTAATATCATAGTAATCCGAAATACTTAGAATACCTGACAGATGAAGAATAAAGGAAAATATCTGAACACCAAAGGCCAGTATAAGCATAAAAAACCGGTATCTTGATTTATTATTCTTTTCCTTTAAGAACCCTCTTATGACCCA
>JAILBX010000196.1 GCA_024680675.1 Lachnospiraceae bacterium
CTTGGACTTTCAGTGGCAATGACAGCTTCACTTGTTGCTTGTGGCGGCGCTGGCGGACAGGCAACAACAGAATCTGCACCTGCAGACGCAGCAGCTACAGAAGCTCCTGCAGAAGAGACCAAGGAAGAGCCCGCTGCTGAGGCAACAGAGGCAGCTGCAGAAGAGACTGCAGCAGCTACAGAGACTGCAGCACCCGGGGATATTAAGATCGGTGTATCTATCTGGTCATCAACAGATGTTCTTGGTTCTCAGTGTAAAAAGATCCTTGATGAGGCAGCTGCAGCACTTGGTGTTGAAGTTCAGTATGTTGACCAGGGTCACGTTTCAGAGAAGGTTACTGCTTCTGTAGAACAGCTTGCAGCAGCAGGATGCCAGGGTATCATCATTTGTAACTCTGCTGATACAGAAATGACATCAGCTATCAAGACCTGTAACGATAACGGAATATATCTTGCTCAGTTCTTCCGTATAATCTCAGAAGAGAACAGCGGAGATATCTTTAAGGCAGCAACAGATTCACCTTACTACATTGGTGCAGTTCATGAGAACGAGCCTGAAAACGGTGAAAAGCTTGTTAACATCCTTCTTGACAAGGGCGACAGAAATATCGGTCTTATCGGCTGGGAGCAGGGTGATGCTACTTGGCTTGGAAGATGGGAAGGATACAAGGCAGGAGTTGAGAAGTGGAATGCTGCACATCCTGATGATCAGGCAACCCTTTCAGAGCCTCAGTATGCCGGAACTTCTTCAGAAGGTGGTTCAAAGGCAGCAGAAGCTCTTATGGCAGCAGATCCCGATCTTGACGCTCTGATCCCTGCAGGTGGCGGCGGAGATCCTCTTCAGGGTGCTATCGCAGCTGTAGAGCGTGCAGGAAAGCAGGCTGATATCGACGTTGTTTCAACTGACTTCTTACCTGATCTTGGAGAGAGACTTGAGAATGGTACAATGGCAGGTGAGTCAGGCGGACATTACTGTGATCCTTTATTTGCATTCATGATGGTTTACAATGCGATCAGAGGCAACTACTCAGGATTTGAAGGAAAGTTTGAAGATGTTCCTTTCCCTTACCTCTATGTTGCATCACCTGATGATTACAAGGATTATGAGAAGTACTTCGTAGATCAGCTTCCTTATACTCAGGATGAGCTTAAAGAAATGGCAGATCTCAGCATGGAAGATCTTAAAGCAAAGGCAGCAGCTCTTTCAATCGAAGACGCAGCAGCACGTAGTGCTAAGTAATTGAAAAAGCCTTAGCTTGCTTATTACAATGATCATCGGATACATATTGGATTTATGAACTGATGAAAAATATAAAGGCCGGTTCGTCCTTAGCGCACCGGCCTTTTATATAGTAAAATACCAAATAGGGTGAAAATTTCCCTAAGGAAATACAGATTTTTGGTATAAGGAACCCAAAAAATTTTATATTATGACGAGGTAAATTATTATGGGCGCTGAAAAAGAAGTGATGGAAAAGAAAAAGATTTCAGGTGCTGTAAAAGGCTATCTTATTCTTTTTCTTCTCGTGGTTTTGTCCTGGGGTATCTTTAAAATAATCACTCCGGATAATTTTGGGTCACCCAGTGATCTTTTAAAGTATTTTGAAACAGGAATCATCGAAGCGGTTGGTGCAGTTGGATTTTATTTCGTAATGGTTATGGGAATGTTCGACTTTTCCATTGGTGCAAACATTATGATGAGTGCAATAGTCGGATGCGTTTTCGCTTCACAATTTGGAATGGGTTACTTTGGACTTATACTTGGATGTGTTTTATCAGGTCTTTTGGTTGGACTGTTAAACGGAACATTTTATATCAAACTCAGAATTCCTTCAATGATCGTTACAACAGGTCTGGCTCTTATCTATGAAGCTCTTGCCAACTATATAGGTGGAGCTGTTGCCCAGACTCTTCCCTCTGAGCTTCGTGCATTTGGACAGAAGCCCGGAAATATCATATTGGCCCTTGTGGCTTTCCTACTTTCATTCCTGATATTGAATTATACTAAAATCGGAACTTATACCTATGCTATAGGAAGCAATGAATTTGTTGCCAAGAATATGGGTATTAATGTTAATAAATATAAGGTGCTTGCCTTTATTATAAGTGGTGCATTTTTTGGACTTATGAGTGTCCTTACAATAAGCTACGGTTCATCAATGGTAGCTGTTACGGGTATGCAGTCCATGAGTAGAAACTTCCCTCCCACAATGGGTTGTTTCTTTGGTCTGGCTTTTAAGAAATACGGTATACCTATCCAGGCCATTATAATCGGTGAATTCGTTATCCAGATAATTTTCTTTGGATTTATTGCTCTTGGAGCACCTACTGCAATACAGCAGGTTATTACAGGACTTGCTCTTTTAGTAATAATCACCCTTACATCAAAGCCTGTTAAGGGCGAGATAGTTAAATAATCGGAGGTTAAAGATCAATGAGTGAAGAAGTAAGATTACAAGTTATTGATGTATCAAAGACCTTCGGTATAACGAAGGCAGTACAAAATGTCTCCTTTAATGTTAACAAGGGAGAGGTTCACGCTCTTATAGGAGAAAACGGTTCGGGTAAGTCGACTCTTACCAATATGCTTACCGGAATCTATACCATAGGAGGAGGAAGATTTATTCTTGACGGTAAGGAGGTAGCTCCCAAAAACCAGGTGGAAGCCAATAACGAAGGTATTTCCATCATCGTTCAGGAATTAGGTACCCTTTCGGGACTTACTGTAGCAGAGAATATTTTCTTAGGTCACGAAGATAAATTCGTTAAATTCGGAATAAAGAATACAGCCTTAATGAATAAGCAGGCCAATGATCTGCTGGCTAAGTATGGATTTACACATATTAAGGCGTCAGCTATGATCGATGAATACAATTTTGAGGACAGAAAGCTTGTTGAGATCGTAAAAGCAACCTATTTCAATCCCAAGATAGTTGTTATCGATGAGACTACAACCGCTCTTTCCCAGGAGGGACGTGAAGAGCTTTATAAGCATATGGATCGCATAAGGAAGGAAGGAAACTCTGTAATCTTCATTTCTCATGACCTGCCTGAGATCCTTGATAAATCCGACACGATCACCATACTTCGTGATGGCGTTTATATTACTACCGTTAAAAGTAAGGATGTTAATGAGGATGACCTCAAGAAGCTCATGGTCGGCAGAGAGGTCAGCGGTGCATACTACAGGGCTGACTACGGTGAAAAGATATCTGACGAAGTTGTTATGTCAGTTAAGAATGTTACTGTACCGGGACTGATCAATGATATTAACTTTGATCTTCATAAGGGAGAGATCCTGGGATTTGGAGGCCTGTCAGAGTCCGGCATGCATGAGGTTGGAAAGGCAGTCTTTGGCGCCTCCTATAACAGAAGCGGAAGCGTTACCTTGGCAGACGGGACTCAGATAAATGATATTCCCACAGCTATAAAGCACAGCATTGCCTATACTTCAAAGGATCGTGATAATGAGTCAGTTGTTATGAATCAGAGTATATGTGATAATATCTGCCTGCCCTCCCTTAATGAACTCGGAAACAAGCTCCATCTGTTAAAAAAGGGTGATCTTAAGAAGTTTGCCAATGAACATGCGAGAGAAATGTCAGTAAAAATGGTAAATGTAGACCAGTTTGTATCTGATCTTTCCGGCGGAAATAAACAGAAGGTGGTTCTTGCCCGTTGGATAGGTAAGGATTCAGACATTCTTGTTCTTGATTCTCCTACCAGAGGAATCGATATAAAGGTAAAACAGGATATTTACCAGCTCATGGATAAAATGAGAAAGAACGGAAAGTCCATTATTATGATATCCGAAGAGCTCATGGAGCTCATGGGTATGTGCGACAGAATGCTGATAATGAAAGATGGAAGCATAAACGGTGAGATATTGCGTGACCCGTCTGTTACTGAAAATACTCTGATCGCAAAGATGGTTTAAGGAGGAAAAAGAAATGTCTGAAAAAACAAAATCTGTTTCAGCAGACCCTGTCAGAAAAATTAATATCAAAGCTCAGACCATAAGGGCGATCTTACCTGTTCTGGGACTTGTAGTGATATTTGTTCTTTTTAACGTACTGACTAAGGGCGGCCTTATCAAATCCCTGCCACTGGCCCTGTCAAAGGTTTATGTAACAATGATAGCTTCGGTTGGCGTCTTCTTTATAATGACCATGGGAGGACTTGACTTTTCCCAGGGCTCCATACTTGGTATGGCTTCAATAGTTATGTGTGCTCTTTCAAAGTATAATATTCCTCTGGCTATAGTAGCGGGAATACTTACAGGAGCTCTTTTAGGGGCAATAAACGGTTATTTCTATGTGTATAGAAAGATCAAGTCCTTTATTGTTACCATATGTACCATGTTCCTTTTAAGAGGTATCATAAAGTACCTCACCAGTACATCCCCCATAGCAGCCAGCATGGATTATATCAATCTGGATTCAACGGCTTTAAAGGTATCGGTTACGGTAATTGTGCTGATAATAGGATTTATTGCTTTTACCTATACTAAATTCGGGACACATTTAAAGGCCATCGGTGCAGGTGAGAAAGCGGCTATGTTTGCAGGTATAAAGACTGATAGAATGAAGTTCTGGATATATGTTCTTGCGGGAGCAATAACCGGCGTTGCTGCTTTTGTATCAACCATAAAGAACGGCTCCGTTACATCATCAGGTGGTAACCAGCTTGAGACTCAGATACTTATTGCTCTGGTTCTTGGTGGAATGCCTATATCAGGTGGTGCGAAGGTTCGTTTTATAAATGTTATAGTTGGTTCTGTTCTTTATACTATTCTTGAATCAGGACTTATTATGATGGGTCTTACAACCCAGTTTATGCAGCTTGTGGAAGGTATTGTTTTCCTTGTATTCGTTGCGATATTCGCAGACAGGCAGTCTATTCAGGTTATCAAATAATAACTGCTTAAAAACAAATAAAGACTCAGGCTTATCAAAAGCCTCAAAAAAAATAAGAAAGGCAGGTAACTGTCTTTCTTATTTTTATAAAGTGTAGTAAAATCTCAAAAAAGCCGAACTTTTGACTTTTTTCTCTTCTAATTTTAAGGATTTTTCAGATTTCACTTAAACCGACAGATAGTGTGGCATTTCAGTATCGCAGTTCTTTCTGTATCTATTGTAGGGCAAAAAATACCCCTGTAGGAAC
>JAILBX010000233.1 GCA_024680675.1 Lachnospiraceae bacterium
GATACAAGAAGGCCCATGTACTACCTTCTTTTTGCAGGGCTGATAAATGTCATTCTTAATATCATATTTGTAGTCAGTTTTAATATGGACGTTGCAGGAGTTGCGGCAGCTACGGTTATTTCCCAGGCTGTATCCGCTATCCTTGTGATCCGCTGTCTTATGAAAACTGAGGGAGCCTACAGGTTCATACCTAAGGAACTGTCAATAAATAAGGAAAAGCTTATTAAAATGCTCAGAATAGGTCTTCCGGCAGGTCTTCAGTCTTCCCTTTTTTCAATTTCAAATGTTTTGATCCAGTCATCGGTAAATTCCTTTGGCTCTGTTGCCATGGCTGGAAATACGGCAGCTTCCAACATAGAGGGATTTGTATATATATCAATGAACTCCCTCTACCAGACGGCTGTCAGCTTCACAGGTCAGAACTATGGAGCAAAAAAGATGGACAGGGTATTAAAGATAAGCATTATATGTGAGCTTATGGTCATTATTGTGGGCTTGGTACTTGGAAATCTGGCCTATATAGGCGGACCCTTTCTTCTTTCTATATACTCTTCTGATCAGAATGTTATAAGCTACGGCCTGCTTAGATTATCTGTAATATGTACCTTTTACTGTCTTTGCGGAATGATGGACGTAATGGTTGGAGTTTTAAGGGGAATGGGACATTCTGTAATGCCCATGATAGTTTCACTTACCGGTGCCTGTCTTTTCAGGGTGATCTGGATATTTACCATTTTCAGATCTGTAAGAACCCTGTTCTGTCTTTATATTTCATATCCTATAAGCTGGGCTTTAACCTTTAGTGTACATCTGATCTGCTTTATAGTCATATATCGAAATATCCTGACTGGAAAGAAGGATAATTATCCCTTGCCTGATTAAGTCAGGTCTCCTTTTATGTCATGCTGGTAATAAGGGGTCTTATGTGTTATAATGATCCGGAATAAATATGCATGGTCACTTCTGAGGGGTCAGAAGGAGACCGTATCATGTATAAGCATTTCTATATTTCTTTATTATTTTTTCTGATAATTTTCAACTTAACGATCATAGGGTGTAAGGGAAAGGATCAGGAGCTTATGGAGCTTTCTGAACTTAATGAGTCTGCCCTTGAAGGGGAAGAAGCCATTGACCCTTTAAATGAGGAGGAGCTTTCACTGACCCGGACAGAGAAGGTACTGTCTGATTTTGACAGCATACCGGGAGATAAGAGCCTGATCTACAGGATATCAGGCAGTGAAGGCTCTGTTGGAGAAAATGAGGGCATGGGGGAAATATCTGCGGAAGTAAAGGAGGAAGCTTCAAAAGTAACTCTGAAGGTATATGTTTGCGGTGAAGTAAACAAGACCGGGGTATATGAGCTGGATGAAGGGAGCAGAGTGATAGATGCTCTTAAGGCAGCAGGGGGTCTGACAAAAGAGGCTGTGGCCAGGGGCATTAATATGGCGGCCTTTTTAACGGACGGAGCCATGATATATATTCCAAATGAAGAGGATGTAAAAAATGAAGTTGACATAACTAACGATAGCTCCTCCTGGATCACGGAGGGTAATAATTCTGTGAAGACAGGAGAAAATACAGGAATGTCAACTGATAGCCCCAAGGGAACAATGGTTAACATAAATACGGCAAGTAAAGAAGAATTAATGACCTTAAATGGAGTGGGAGAGTCTAAGGCGGAAAAGATCATAGCCTTCAGAGAGGAAAACGGTAAATTTAATGCCATAGAAGATATTATGAACATTACCGGGATCAAGGAGGGAATGTTTAACAAGATAAAGGACAGTATATGCGTAAAATGAAGGCAATTAAGATAAAAAGACCACTCTGTTTTTTCTCCCTGATATTTTTTTTCATAGTTTTTCTTTTCACAACTGTCTTTGACCCTGAGGAAAATATAAAAAGGTTTGCTTCTTATGTTGGCGAAGGCTCTGTTATAAGCCTGAGGGGCAGACTTGAAAAAAAAGAAAATAAAAACGGAAGCAGCCTTTTGTATCTGAATGATGTTGAGGTCTGGAAAAAGGAAGATAAGTCAGATATGAGATCCTGTAAGGGCCTGATCGTATATCTTTCAAAGCCGGTTTATGACCTGGTAAAAGAGCTTCCGCCCCTTGGCTCACAGATCAGGGTAAAGGGTAAGTATTCCACCTATAAAAAGGCCGAGAATAAGGGTAACTTTGATGCCTTTAAATACTATGGTTTAAGGGGTATCTACGGAAGAGTTACAAATGGAAGGATAGAAGCTCTTTCCGGGGAGTATTCCTTTTTTAAGGATCGGCTTTTTATTATTAAAGAAGATACTAAGAAGATATATGAAAGCTATTTGAAGGAGGATGAGGCCGGTACCCTGACAGCCCTTATATTAGGGGATAAAACAGACCTTGACAGCGTAATAAAGGAATCCTATCAGAATGCATCTATTTCACATATCCTGTCCCTGTCGGGACTTCACATAGCAACACTTGGACTTTTCCTTTTAAAGCTTTTAAGAAGGAGTGGAATGAATATTCTGCCGGCTTCCCTTATATCCTCCCTGATCATGTGCTCTTATTTTGTAATGACAGGAATGTCAGTCTCAACAACAAGGGCTCTTATTATGTTTTTGATGGGGCTTATAGCTACTATAGCAGGTAGAAGCTATGATCTGATATCCGCAGCTGCTTTTTCTGCTATTATAATACTGATCACAGAGCCGGGTTATCTCTACGACAGCGGTTTTTTATTATCCTTTCTGGCTGTGCTGGGAATAAATTATGTAAACCCGATCATTACCTTATTATTCAAAGAGTTCTTAAAAAAAAGCAGCTTTTACCTTAAAGAGGGATTTTTTTGGGACATATTTAAGAAGCTTATTGCTTCTCTTGGATTTTCTCTGTCAATACAGATATCAACCCTTCCCATAACCCTCCATTCTTTTTCCCAGATATCCTTTCTGGGAGTTTTTGTTAACCTTCTTGTTATTCCTTTAATGTCAATTTTGCTGGGAGCCGGAATAGCTTTGTCAATAACAGGGAGGCTATTTCAAAATATCATTCTGACCACAGGACTTTGCAGACTCCTTGCCTTTTTTATCCATACGATATTGGATATTTATGGAAAGCTGGCTGAGCTTTCAACAAATATCCCCCTAAACATATTTGTGGCGGGTATGCCTTTAAAGCTTCAGTGCATCATATATTTTTTGCTGCTTATCATTGTATATATCCTCCTTTCCGGCCTAAAGGATATGGGTGAAAGGAGAAGAAAAAGGACTGCAAGGGCAAGCCTTTTTATCCTTGTTTTTTCCTTCTTTATCTTATCTTTGCGTTTTGAATCGGATGTGGAGCTGCATGTGTTATCAGTGGGACAGGGAGACTGCAGCCTTATTATAGGGAAAAAAACGCCGGTAATACTTGTAGATGGAGGGTCGACAGATATAAAGAAGGTGGGAAAATACAGAATAGAACCATCTTTGAAGGCCTATGGCATTTCTAAGATCGATATGGTCTTTATTTCTCACCTGGATTCCGATCATGTAAACGGTATTATAGAAATATTGGAAAATGAGTTTAGTGTTATCCAAATAGATAAGCTTATCCTCTCAAAAAGTGTACCCTTAATGGAACATAATGAAAATTATGAAAAACTGATCAGAGCCTGTAAAAAGAAAAATACCCGAATCCTTCTTATGGATAAGGGAGAAAGCATAGAATATCCAAAAAACAGCATATACAGAGGGGTCAGGATAGTATGTCTTGCCCCGGATGTTACTAAGGGTCAGGAATGGAAAAGACGGGATATTAACGATAATTCTCTGGTCATAAAGTACAGCTTTGGAAATGCTTTTTCTGTTTTATTTACAGGTGATATCAGCTCTCAGGTTGAAAAAGAGCTTTCGGGAACCGGTAGGGTAACTGTTTTAAAGTGTCCCCATCATGGGTCAAAAACTGCGTCATCAATGGGATATTTACAGGAGCTTTCGCCTATAGTCACAAGCATTTCCTGCGGTGTGGATAATTCCTATGGTCATCCCCACAAGGAGGTTCTTGAAAGGCTTGAGGTTCTTGGAAGCAGGGTATACAGAACTGATCAGTCAGGGGAGATAAGCCTGAAGCTCAAAGGGGATGAGCTTTATGTTGAAAGATGTTTGGAAAAATGATCAGTCAATAAGATCCTGTAAATAAAAGTCCTATGGAGACGGAAGGAATAATAAGGGTGATATGATGGAATTTTGGGATAATAGTGTTATAATATACTGACTATGATACTTTGCGATTTAATAACTGTAAAAGACTAAAAGGAGGATAAAAGCATGGTAAAAATATACGGAATGCCAACCTGTCCCTACTGTGATTATGTTCACAAGCAGATAATCGGACGGGAAGGAGAGTTTGAATATATCAATATAGGTGAAAATATTAAAAATATGAGTGAATTTACCAGATTAAGAGACAAGGATCCCCTTTTTGATCACTGTAAAGAAATAGGAGATGTGGGGATCCCTGCTTTTGTACTTGAGGATGGAAGGGTTTCAATAGATCCGGCAGATGTGGGTTTAATAGAATACGGAGTGACAAATGCCTGCTCTCTTGATGATCATAAAAATGGAAGAAAAGGATGCTGATCCTGCATACGTAAAGGACAGGGGATATTTGTTTTTTTATAAAACTTTTATCCTGTACACATATTTTTAAATTAAGGTAGTGGTATAATCATCTGGTATGGGAATAAAGAGTATTCAGGCGGATATCAAGAACAATGAATATAGCAGGGTTTATCTTTTGACCGGCAGTGAGGCTTATTTAAGGCTTATGGCAAGGAATATGCTGAAAAAAGCCCTTTGTGCTCCTGAGGATAATCTTAATGTGGCAGTTTTTACCGGTAAAGATATTGATGTTTCAGAGCTTATTGATTTTGCGGACACTCTACCTTTTATGGCCCAAAAGAGAGTTATATTTATTGAGGATACAGAGCTTTTTAAGGTATCGGGAAAGAAAAGCAGCAAAGAGGATGAGGAGGAAGAGGAGTCCTCAGAGGATCAAAAGGAAGATGTAAGCCCCGGTGGGGGATATGACAGGGGACTTGCCGATTATATTAAAAAGCTTCCGGAAAGCAGCTGTATCATATTTGTCCAGGAAGAGGTGGATAAAAGAGGAAAACTCTATAAGGCCATAAAGAAGGTCGGAAGAGTTGAAGAGTTTGATCATCCTTCGGATGATGAAATAAAAAACTGGGTAAGCTCAAAGCTTCGAAAAAATAATATGAGGATCAGAAACAATGCCTTTGAGCAGTTCCTTATTCAGGCGCCAAGAGATTTAGAGGCAATGAACAATGAGCTTGAAAAACTCATAACATACAAGCTTGATACAAAAGAGATAGCCATAGAGGATGTTATGACTATCTGCACCGTAAGGATCGAGGACAGGGTCTTTGATATGATGGACTGCATAGTAAAAAAGGACAGACAGGGTGCTTTGGATAAGTATTATGATATGCTGACTCTTGAAGTGTCATCCATGAAGATATTAAGGATCATTTCAATGCAGTTTGAAAGAATGCTTTTATCTAAAAGAATGTCAAAGGATGGTTATTCCAATGAGCATATTGGTAAAAGGATGTCCGTGAAGCCTTATGCAGTGTCTAAGTATCTGGAAAAGAGCAGAAGATATTCCTTTAAAGAACTTCAGGAAATAACAGAAAAAAGTCTGGAATACGAAATGCTTTTAAAAAAAGGACTGCTTGATAAGAAGATGGCAGTTGAGCTTCTAATTGCTGACTTGACCTGAGGACAGGTGCTTTTTATTGCAGAAAACGGAACTCTTGTGTTATACTATGTGGAAATTGAAATGGTCGGCGGCTTTTGCTGACCCATAAGGAGAAGAATTATGGCATTATTGGATCAATGGAAAGAAATGGCTTATTCTACCACAGCGGATAAGAAAAAGCTACAGGAGCTGTGGACAGATTATTTTCAAAAGGAAAAAGAAATATATATGCTTCTTTTAAAGGAGCCGGATACTGAGGTAAGAGGCACTGTTAAAGAGCTTGCTGAAAAATACGGGGTTGATATTATGACCATGACAGGCTTTCTTGATGGTATAAACGAAAGCTTAAAGGAAGCAAACCCCATAGATGATATGGAAGAAGACACTCAGGTCAACCTTGTTTTTGACAAGGAGCTCCTTTACAAGAATATGGTAGCTGCTCAGGCAGACTGGCTGTACGGCCTTGAAGAGTGGAATGACATTTTTGATAAGGAAACACAGGAAAGGCTCTATAAGGAGCAGAAAAAATCAATGACCATAGTCCGCCAGGGTCCAAAGATCGGAAGAAACGATCCCTGTCCCTGCGGTTCAGGTAAAAAATATAAAAAATGTTGCGGAGCAAAAGCAGCAAGTATTTAGGAGGAGAATATTATGAAAATTACACTTAAAGATGGTTCAGTAAAAGAGTATCAGAATTCCATGACCGTTATCGAGATAGCAAAGGACTTAAGCGAAGGGCTTGGCCGGGTAGCTTGTGCCGGAGAAGTTGACGGAGAGAGAGTGGATCTTCGAACTACCATCGATAAAGACTGTAATCTTAATATTCTGACATTTGAGGATAAGGGTGGAAGAGATGCCTTCAGACATACTACTGCCCATATCATGGCTCAGGCTATAAAGAGGATCTATCCCTCTGCAAAGCTTTCTATCGGGCCTTCAATAGATGATGGTTTTTATTATGACATAGAATTTGATGAGTCAGTATCGGAAGCGGATTTCGAAAAGATCGAAGCTGAGATGAAGAAGATCGTTAAAGAGGATCTGCCCATCGAAAGATTTACAAAGGAAAGAGAAGAGGCAATAAAGTACTTCAAGGATAACAATGAGCCTTACAAGGTAGAGCTGGTACAGGATCTTCCTGAGGATGCAGTCTTAAGCTTTTACAAACAGGGAGAGTTTACGGATCTTTGTGCAGGGCCACATCTTATGAGTACAAAGCCTGTCAAGGCCTTTAAGCTTATGAAGATCGCAGGAGCTTACTGGAGAGGAAACTCAAACAATAAGATGCTTACAAGGATTTACGGAACTTCATATACCAAGGCATCAGATCTTGAGGAGTATATAAGAAGACTTGAAGAGGCCCAGAAGAGGGATCACAGAAGGATCGGTAAGGAGATGAAGCTCTTTATGTTTGCTGACGAGGGTCCGGGATTTCCCTTCTTCCTTCCCAACGGTATGGTCTTAAGAAACGAGCTTATGAAATACTGGAGAGAGATCCACTATAAAAACGGTTATGTTGAGATCGAAACTCCTGTTATGCTTAACCAGTCTCTTTGGGTAACCTCCGGTCACTGGGCTCATTATCATGACAATATGTATACATCCATGATAGATGATGAGATGTTCTGTATAAAGCCCATGAACTGTCCCGGTTCCATTCTGGTTTACAAGAACGAACCCAGGTCTTACAGGGATCTTCCCTTGAGATATGCAGAGGTTGGACTTGTGCACAGACATGAAAAATCCGGAGCTCTTCATGGATTGATGAGAGTAAGAGCCTTTCACCAGGATGATGCCCATGAGTATATTTCCATGGAGCAGGTTGATTCAGAGGTTGAACATATAGTAAGACTTATAAATGAAGTTTATGAAAAACTGGAGTTTAAGTATCATATAGAGCTTTCCACCATGCCTGAGGATCATATGGGTTCTTTGGAGGATTGGGAAAACGCCACAAACGGACTTAAAAGGGCTCTTGAGAAAATGGGACTTCCCTATGAGATCAATGAGGGAGACGGAGCTTTCTATGGACCAAAGATCGATTTCCATCTTGAGGACTGCATAGGACGTACCTGGCAGTGCGGAACCATTCAGCTGGATTTCCAGCTTCCTCAAAACTTTGAACTTAAGTATATAGGTTCAGATGGTCAGGAACATATGCCTGTTATGATCCACAGAGTCGTATTTGGTTCAGTTGAGAGGTTTATCGGTGTATTAACGGAAAACTGTGCAGGAAAATTCCCTACCTGGCTTTCACCTGTTCAGGTAAAGGTACTTCCCATATCTGACAAGTTTATGGATTATTCAAAGAAGGTCCTTAATGAGTTAAGGGATGCAGGTATCAGAGCTGAGCTGGATGACAGGGCTGAGAAGATTGGCTATAAGATAAGAGAAGCAAGGCTTGAAAGAGTTCCCTATATGCTTATTCTCGGGCAGAAGGAAGAGGAGTCAAAGCTTATTTCCGTAAGAAGCCGCTTCAAGGGAGATGAAGGCCAGAAGGAATTAAAGGACTTTATTGCAGATATCCTTGAAGAGATAAAGACAAGGGAAAACAGAAAGATAGAAGTTGAAGAGTAGGCTG
>JAILBX010000235.1 GCA_024680675.1 Lachnospiraceae bacterium
ACGGCAAAAATAATCACTCCCAAAACAAGGAGTGTTATTTCCATAGCTGTCATTACAGTCTCCTTCTTATGAAACTAAATAATAATCACATACTGGAAGAAAGGATCTCCATATAAGGTCCCATCTTTCCTTTCATCTTGCCCAATGCTTTGGTATGGAGCTGTGAAACCCTTGACTCCGAGACTTCAAGGATATTACTGATCTCCTTAAGGGTCAGATCCTCATAATAATACAATGTTATGACCTTCTGCTCTTTTTCCGTTAATTCCTTAAGGGCCTCCATGAGCTTCTCCTTAAGCTCCTCCTTGGCAACTGCTTCTTCAGGCATTTCAAACCTTGATACGGTTCCCTGAGCTTCGTTGGCGTTTATGTCATTTCCTCCCTGCTCAACGAACTCATCTAAAGAAACGATATTGGTAACCTTCATCTGAGATTGCCATTCGTCATACTCTTCTTCGGAAATTCCTAACTTCTTTGCCACTTCTTCACTTGTAGCAGTCTTTCCCGTTAAAGCCTCTATCTCTCTTATGGCGCTCGATATATCCCTCTGTCTCTTGCGGACTGTTCTTGGTATCCAATCCATCTTCCTGATCTGGTCAAGTATAGACCCTCTTATCCTGAGACTTGCATAGGTTTCAAACTTTACATCCATTTGCGGGTTGAATTTGTCGATGGCATCTATAAGGCCAAATATTCCATAGCTTACCAAATCCTCATACTCTACATTGTAACCTAAATACATTGCAAGTCTTCCCGCAACTACCTTTACAAGAGGCGCATATTCCAATATTATCTTTTCCCTTAGCTCCTGTGTAGGACTCTTAGCATACTGCCCCCACAGCTTCTGCTTAGAAGAATCGTCCATTTATACCCTCCAAACCCCTTTTTCGGAATCAGACCTGCTGATCATCTGTCTCTATGCTATCGCCTTCCTCTTCCGCAGATTTCTCAATGATCTCTCCTTCGTCACTCACCTCATCTTTTTCTTCTTCCTCTTCTTCCACCGGCAAAGGAACATACTTATCCAGCAAAAGCCTTATTATGATACCAAGTATCAAAAAACAGATAAGCGAAATAAAAAGAGCCACTAAAAGATCATGTAGATTATAATGGTTAATATGTGTAACTATGCAGGTGACCAAGGCCCCCAGCAGCATTACAACCAGTGGTATTTTCTTAGTATTCATATACGATCAGATCTTCTTCTGCCCCTTACCTACAGACTTGATGATATAATCACCGGATTCCGGATAATATTCCACCGTACGGCCATAACTGTCTCCGGTATCCTGGGCTCTTATAGGTATCCTGAGCTCAGCAAGAACCTTCTTTACGGCTTCAACATTTCTGTCTCCCACAGACATAAGGTCTGATTTACTGGAAAAAGCAAACATCTTTGCTCCACCGGCTATTTTAGACTCAAGTCTGGTTCTGTTGCCGCCATTTTTTACGATCAGATTAACAAGCTCTCTGACGCCTGTATCTGCAAATTTTGCTGTATTATGATTTCCTGATATTGACTTACTGTCAGGAAGCATAATATGTGCCAGACCGCCTACCTTTGTTTGAGGATCTCTTATAGCTATCCCGACACAGGAACCAAGCCCCAAAGTCGTAATTGCGTTTGGAGCCTTACAAAGCTTAAGATCCGCCATTCCAACTTTTATCATTTCACTCATAACCCATCACATCCCCAATGAAGTTAAAATTTTATCATATGATTCCAAATCAGGAACAAGTATAAAGTATCCGTTTAATTTAATGTCATCTGAAAACTCTGTCTCAATGAGCAGTATCTTATCACCCAGCTCTCCGAATTCAATAGCGGGAACAGACATTATAGCTCCTGCCATATCTATACTGATATCGGGAATTGAAGGAATGATCTTTAAATTTGTCAACATTGACAGACTGTTCAGATAGGAGCCTGTAATAATGTTGCCGATTTCCTTCAATGCTGAGATCTCCATCTCCGTAAAGCTTTCAGTACCTCCGTCAGGTGTACCCATAAGCATTGATATAAGGGTTCTTGCGGATTTTTCTTCAAGAAGGAACATAATACTGCCATGAATATCCCCTTCAACTACCAGATATATTCCTGCCATTATCTGTTCTTCTCCTCCCATGGCCTGTCCAACCTGTGAAAAGTCTAACAGCTCAGCCTTAGGAACCTTCATATCGATTTTGGTATTTAACAACTGTGCCAGTGCTGTAGTAGCATTTCCGGCACCAATATTACCTATTTCTCTTAAAACATCAAAATACATGGTGTCCAGATTATTCAAATCAATTTTAGCCATTAACAAAGCCCCCTGCTTCTATTATATTTTTTCAGCCTGTTAGTGTTCTTCCCTGTCCTTCTTACATAGCCTCTTTATCTGAAATAACCGCATTCAGATCAAGAAGGGATATAAGGGAATTGTTACACTTTCCTATACCATTTATAAAGGTAACCTGCCCACTGTGAGCAATGCCCTTTGTAGTATACTCGATCTCGGCGCTTGTCAAGGTAACAACTTCCTTAACAGCATCCACTACTATACCTATAGGAGCATTATTTTCCAATTTTATGATAATGATCCTTGTATCTTTTGTAAACTCCACGTCAGGCAGACCGGCTTTCCTTCTTAAATTCATTACGGGAACCACCTCGCCTCGCAGGTTTATAACGCCCTCAAAATAATGCTGAACATCCGGTACTCTTGTGATCTTTTGCATCCTTACGATATTATCAACATACTTTATATCGATACCGTACTGCTCATCACCTATCCTTATAACTATAAACTGGGTCTTTTCCAGTTCAACCTCGCCACCTAAAATAAGATCTTCCATTTTATCAACCCCTCCTATATTATATTAAAACGTTTGCATCCAGAATAAGCGCAACCTCGCCGTCGCCAAGTATGGTGGCTCCGGATATTATGCGGCTGGCACAGTTAATATACTTACCGAGGGACTTGATAACGATCTCCTGCTGTCCTATAAGCTCATCCACAACAAGTCCGGCCAGCTGGTCTCCCTTTTTGACCACTACAACGATCATCTCATCCTTATTTTCATCGTTCTCTTCGAGATTCAGAACCCCATGAAGTCTTATGATGGGGATTACATTTTCTCTCAGTGTGATGACCTCTTTTGCTTCCACATATTTTACATCACTCTTTGAAATACTCTCAATGGTATCAATGGATCCAAGAGAAATAGCATATTTCTCATCTCCCACAACTACCATAAGAGCCTGAATGATAGCCAGTGTAAGAGGCAGTCTTACTGAAAAGGCTGATCCCTCTCCAAGCTTTGTCCTTACAGAAACATCACCACCCAGGGATTCAATCTTAGATTTAACAACATCAAGTCCAACTCCACGTCCCGATACATCCGTTACAACCTTGGCTGTAGAAAAGCTGGGCTGGAAAAGCATATCGATAACTTCCTTCTCGGAAAGCTGTTCAGCCTGCTCGGGAGTTACAGTTCCTCTTTCTATTGCCTTGTTTCTAACCTTTTCAACGTCGATTCCGTTACCATCATCTCTTACTTCGATTATAACGTTATTACCATCCTGATAAGCATCTAAGAAGATAGAACCTTCCTCGGGCTTTCCCCTTTCAGCTCTTAACTCTGCAGACTCAAGGCCATGGTCGGCTGAATTACGGATAAGGTGCATAAGAGGATCGCTCAGCTCATCCACAACGGTTCTGTCAAGCTCTGTATCCTCACCTGTCATATACAGATTCATCTTCTTATTAAGCTTCTTTGAAAGATCTCTCACCATCTTGGGGAATCTGTTGACAACGCTTTCAATAGGCACCATTCGAACCTTCATAACCGATTCATGAAGATTTGTGGTAACACTCTCCAGATAACTGATATGATCATTGAAGGAGGATGAATTATTCATCTCTCCGGCTGAGGCAGATACAATACTGTTCTTGGCAATGATAAGCTCACTTACAAGATTCATAAGTACATCCAGCTTCTCTATGTCAACACGGACTGTTCTGTTCACAACAGGCTTTCCTGCGGCAGGCTTGGTCTGCTTTGTTGCTGCCCCTGAAGCCGGTGCGGCTGCTGCGGCCTTAGGCTGTTCCTTAACTGCCGGAGCGGTTACTTCCGCAGGCTTGCTTTCCGCTTCTTTAGCCTCTTCCTTTCCTTCCTTAAGAGAGGCAATGTCTACCTTTTCTCCTGTACATTTTTCTATTTCAGATACACTGAGTACAGCAGCCTCTACCTTATCATAGCTCTCTGCTGTAGCAATATACATGTTAAAATCAAACTCGAATTTTTCATCCTCAATATCCTGTGACGTGGGACTTGTGGTTATTATCTCTCCTATATCCTCAATGGCCTTGAAAACAAGGAAGGCTCTTGCCGCCTTAAGAACACAGCTTTCCTGAATATGCACGGAAACCCCGTAAATATTCATTCCCTTTTCATCAGCCTCTTTTATAGCTCCTATATTCTCTTCGGTTAATGCGATGCTTTCCCATGGCTTATCGCCGGAAGCTTCCTTCTTTTCTTCCTCTTTCTTCTCCTCAGGCTTTTCCTCTGCCGGAGCCTTGCCAAGCCCTTCATCCAATATCCTGTTAAGTTCTTTTATGATAGGCTCATTGTCATTGGTTCCCTCATCAGATGTCTCACGAATAGTCTTCTCATACTCTTCGATGGCATCCAATGCCTTAAAGAGAACATCAATAAGATTTGAAGTCACCTTCATGTTTCCGTTTCTGACTTCAGTAAACACATTTTCCATATCATGGGTAAGATTCTGCATCCTCTTATAACCCATGGTACCTGCCATACCCTTCAGGGAATGAGCCGAACGGAATATCTCATTGATGGTATCCTTGTTATCGGGTTCCTGCTCCAGGATCATCAGCTGGTCGCTGAGACTCTGTATGTGTTCATTGGTTTCATCAAGAAAGATCTCCAAATACTGGTTAACATCCATTTTAGTAAACCCCCACGTTCTTAATAATATGATCCGCTATTTCTTCAAGAGGAACAAGTTCATTTACTACTCCGCTTTGCACTATGGCTCTTGGCATACCGTATACTGTACAAGTTTCCTCACTCTGTGCTATGACCCGCACATTTTTTTTCTTCTTCAATTCGAGAATCCCGGCAGTGCCGTCTGCGCCCATCCCCGTCATCACTACACACACTATCTCGTCGTACTTGGAATTCATAAGCGACTCGTACATATAGTTGGCGCATGGCTTAACGCCTTCTCTTGAAGGTTCATCGGAATATCTGATGGTGTAACTGTTACCGGCTGCAGGATCGGCGTTCATATGCAAGCCTCCCTGAGCAATATACACATGCCCTTCCTTGATCACTTCCTTGTCCACTGCCTCCGTTACAGGTATCTGCCCCAGAGAAGTCAACCTCTCAGCAAGAGATTTTGTAAAACCCTTAGGCATATGCTGTACAAGAAGAACCGGAGCCTTTAAATTCTTGGGAAGCTTTGGGATCACTTCCTGAAGGGCTCTTGGACCGCCTGTAGAGCTTGCTATCGCCACGATCTTTTTTCCTGATCTTGGAGGCAATTCCTTTACCAAAGCATAAGCCTTTCCCCCTCTGGCGTCAGACTTTGCTTCCGTCTTTGCCGCTACCTTATTGGGGGCATTTTTTATTGCCTTTGTAATATCTCCGGGTTTGTTGTGAAAATTAACATCATACCTGGCGGTAAAGGTCGACCCTTTGGCAGTTGACGCACTTCTTCTTGGCATAACAACATGATGCGGTTTTGCCAGGGTTACGGCATAAAGGGTATCAAGAAAACTGTTCTTAAACTCGTCATGCTTTGCATCAGCCACATTCTCAGGTTTTTTAACAAAATCAATGGCACCTAACTCCAAAGCCTCAATAGTCTCTCTGGCACCCTCTCCCGTTGTGGTACTTGCCATCATAACATTAGCATTGACATTACTTTTCTGCATTTCCTTAAGCATCTCAAGACCTGTCATCTTAGGCATATAAACATCCAGCACCACAGCATCATAACTATGAGAAACTATCATCTTGAAGCCTTCAGCACCATCCTTGGCCATATCCGAAACCTCGAATCTACTGTCAGAATTGATTATATCACAAAGGACCCTTCTCATGAGTGCAGAATCGTCGACGATCAATATTTTTTTCTTCATTTTTTATCCCTTAACCCTTCTTCTGATTTTTCTTTCTTCTTCAAATATATACCTTATAATACTTTCTCTTTCGTCATTTAAGATATCCACAAACTGGATCCTGTGTTCGTAATTGCTTTT
>JAILBX010000245.1 GCA_024680675.1 Lachnospiraceae bacterium
GCCCCAACAGGCTGAAATAATAGCAGTGGGACCGGGAACTGTTGTAGACGGTAAAGAGGTTAAGATGGAAGTTAGCGTTGGTCAGAAGGTAATATATTCAAAATATGCCGGAACCGATGTGAAGCTGGATGACGAAGAATACATCATCGTAAAGCAGAGCGATATACTTGCTGTAGTTGAATAATATGAAATTTGATGATAATAAAGAGATAGGAGGCCGAAAAAATGGCAAAAGAGATAAAATACGGCGCAGAAGCCAGAAAAGCATTGGAATCAGGTGTTGATCAGTTAGCAAATACAGTCAGAGTTACCTTGGGACCTAAGGGAAGAAATGTGGTTCTTGATAAGCAATACGGAACACCCCTTATTACAAATGATGGTGTGACGATCGCCAAGGAAATAGAGCTTGAAGATGCATTTGAAAATATGGGAGCACAGCTTGTTAAAGAGGTGGCTACAAAAACAAATGATGCAGCAGGTGATGGTACCACAACTGCAACAGTTCTTGCTCAGGCCATGGTTTCTGAAGGAATGAAGAACCTTGCAGCAGGAGCAAACCCCATAATAATGAGAAAGGGTATGAAGAAGGCTACTGAGACTGCAGTTGAGGCTATTAAGAAAATGGCAAGTGCAGTAAACGGAAAGAACCATATTGCCAGAGTAGCAGCTATTTCAGCCGGAGATGATGAGGTAGGAAATCTGGTTGCAGATGCAATGGAAAAGGTTTCAAAGGATGGAGTTATTACAATAGAAGAATCAAAGACAATGCTCACAGAGCTTGATCTTGTTGAAGGAATGCAGTTTGACAGAGGATATATTTCAGCATACATGGCTACAGATATGGACAAGATGGAGGCAACTCTTGACAATCCATACATCCTTATAACCGACAAGAAGATCTCTAATATTCAGGATATCCTTCCCTTACTTGAGCAGATAGTACAGGCTGGAGCTAAGCTTCTTATAATCGCTGAGGATATCGAGGGTGAAGCCTTGACAACTCTTATCCTAAACAAGCTTCGCGGAACCTTCTCAGTTGTAGGTGTTAAGGCTCCCGGATATGGCGACAGAAGGAAGGCTATGCTTGAGGATATAGCTATTCTTACAGGAGGACAGGTTATCACTGAGGAGCTTGGCCTTGATCTTAAGGAAGCTACAATGGAAATGCTTGGAAGAGCTAAATCCGTAAAGGTTCAGAAGGAAAATACCATAATTGTTGACGGAGAGGGCGACAGAAAAGCCATCGATGCAAGGATATCACAGATAAAGAATCAGATAGAGGAGACGACCTCTGATTTTGATAAGGAAAAATTACAGGAAAGACTTGCAAAGTTAGCCGGAGGAGTTGCTGTTATCAGAGTCGGCGCTGCCACAGAGACAGAGATGAAGGAAGCAAAGCTTCGTATGGAGGATGCCCTTGCAGCTACAAGAGCAGCAGTAGAGGAAGGAATAATCGCAGGCGGCGGATCAGCTTATATCCACGCTGAGAAGGATGTTCAGAAGCTTGTAGACAGCTTAGAGGGTGATGAGAAGACAGGCGCAAAGATAATTCTTAAGGCTTTGGATGCTCCTTTATTCCATATAGCTGCTAACGCAGGACTTGACGGATCAGTTATCATAAACAAGGTTAAGGAGTCAAAGAAGGGCATTGGATTTAACGCTCTTACAGAGGAATATGTGGATATGGTTAAGGACGGTATCCTTGATCCTGCCAAGGTTTCAAGATCCGCTCTTCAGAACGCTACATCAGTTGCCTCCACACTTCTTACAACAGAGTCAGTGGTAGCCAACATAAAAGAGGATGTTCCTCCTATGCCTGCAGGCGGCGGAATGGGTGGAATGATGTAATTTCTAAACCTAATTTATTAAGAGCATAAAGGGTTAAAAAGGGTGGTGTCGGTCTTTTGACCGGCATTGCTTTTTTGTACGCAGGAAATAATTTTATGAGGGGGAAAGGCTTTGAAGGAAAAGTGGGCAGGCCATGTCCATCTGTCCAAGGATTCTTATATCTGTACAATTAAGGGCCTTATAATGTATCATCTAAAGAGGATGTTGAAAAATAGATAAAAGTTTAAGTTTTACGATCTTAAAGAAGGCAAAACATGGAGAAAAAAACGAAAAGAAATTATAAAAAAGGGATATCATACTGACATATCTTTTATCTTTTTTGGGAACGGCATTTATATTCCTATCTATTTCTGCCCTTAAAGGTATCTGGCCTTTTGGGAATAGGGTACTTACCAATGGTGATTTCAGTGGGCAGGCTGTTCCTGTCTATTACCACCTTTATGATGCCTTGCATGGGAATGCTGATCTGTTTTTTGACTGGAATTTTGGATTGGGAAGTAATTTCTTTGGTATTTTTTCCCATTTCTCAATAATTAGTCCCTTTTCACTATTTTTCTTTTTTACTTCAAGAGCTTATCTTGAAAATTCCATGACTTTTTTCATTTGCCTTAAGCTATGCTCTATGACTCTTGCAATGGTTTGCTTTCTTTTGAATGATAGACTGTTTATAAAGAAAAGACTTCCCTGGCAGCTTATTACTGTTTTCGGAATGGGATATGGTCTAAGTGGCTTTTCGCTGCTTTATTATGGATGCGCATACGTGGATATAGCAGTTTTCTTTCCTCTTCTTATCTTTTTTCTGGATAGCGCCATATTTAACAATTCTTCTGACAAAATAAACAAATATGATCTGGGATATATGCTGATACTTAGTCTGATAATGATAATAAATATAACTCAGGCTTTTGACGTTTGTCTCTTTGTAATGCTTTACACAGGACTTTTTCTTGTTTTTGAAGGCAAAGATAATGAAAATATAGGGAAATTTTCACTTAAATTTATAGGACTGTCTCTAGTGGCAGCCGGTCTTGCAGCCATCATGCTTCTTCCTTCCACCAATGAGCTGTCATCATCATACAGGGTAGTGGCATCAAATAATATTGGCATAAAGGGTTACATAGCTGAACTGAATGACCGGGGAATGGAAGCTGAAAAAAAGTATTTTATGCTCTTTAGTCTGATCATTCCCTTATTTATATCGTTAACTTGTTTGGTCAAAAGAAAGCTGAAAAAAATACTTGACAGAGAGGATGTATTTCTTTCTTTAATAACGATATTGATGATAATTCCGGTTTTTTTTGAAACAGTAAATCACGTTTGGCATAATGGAAGTTATGTGTGTTTTCCCATGAGGCACGGATATATAATGACTCATATGGTCATTTTTATTTGTGCGGCCTTACTTTCAAAAATGGATGATCACAGGTATTTGTTTTCTTTTAAGGAGTCCTTTGAAGAGGAAAAGGCTTTGGAAGGCTTTAAAAAGAGGGAAATTATCATAAAAAAGCTCTGTTTGCTTGTGGTGCCTGCCATATGGCTTGGATTCATCGCTTTTTATAGTTACCATAAGATTACCTTTGGTGAAGCAAATAAGGCGGTGGAGCTTTCTGAAAATATTAACAAAGTATATGAAGCTCCTAAGGATAATAGTATTTACAGGTTAAAGAATTCCGATCTGTCTCTTGATAACAATTATTCTTTGATCTTGGATAAGCCGGCTTTTGGAAGCTTTATGCCTGCAAACAGTAACGAACAGATCACTATGGACAGAGTTTTGGGCTATGCGCAGGTCTGGGTAAGGATGAGCGATCAGGGAGGAACCCTCTTTACTGATTCCTTATTACAAATGAACAGTGTATTAAAGGATAAGACAAAGAAGTATCCTCTTATTCCGGAGCTAAATGATCCTTCAATATTCAGTAAAAGGGGAGAAGTATTAAATTATCAGATTTTTGACAGACTGGATCAGTATCCTCAGGCTTTATTTGTCAGGGATCTATCCGATAAACAGACAACCTGGGAGCTTGAAAAGAACACTTTTGAAAATCAGAACATTTTATCAAGGCTTCTTTTTTCAAAGGATCTCTTTGAGTCACAGGATAAGGATCTGTCCCTGGAGGCCGGAGCCCAAGAGAGTGTTGATCTTAAAGTAGATAAGGATGGATATGTGTATATTTATATGCCGGATGAATTTGAGGATCTGGCTATTTATGCCAATGATATATGCATCACAGATAAATACCCCCGGGGTTTACTGGCGGGAGTATTGTCTTTAGGCAGATATAAGGATGAGACAGTAAGGATAACTATTGTTAATAATACCGAAAAAAAACAGGAGGGCAGCTTTTCCTTAGGAATCCTTGATATGGAGGCCTATAAGGACACTTTAAAAGAAGGCAATGAAGAGGGAAGGATAAAGATAAAAACTCTTAAAAGCGGTAAATCCGGTCTTGATATGGATATAAACTCAGGGGAGAAGGGATATGTGTTTGTTCCTGTCAATGCGGATGATGGTTTTAGTATATTTGTAAACGGAGAAAGGAAGGCTGTAGAAACCTTTGCAAACACTTTCTTTCTGGTACCGGTGGATAAGGGAGACAATCATATTAGTTTCGTATTTAAACCCAGAAGATTAAAAGCAGGATTTACTTTAATGTTTTTTGCCCTTCTCCTGCTTTTGGGATACATTGCCGGTACATTTTTGGAAGAGAGGAAAAAAAGCATAAAAATATGTTTTAATGGTATGAAAAAGGTATCTTCAATGATCCTTGTGATCTGCACATTTATATTTCTTATTTATGCTTATATGATTCCTATGTTATATCAATTGATAATGTGGCATTGAAAACATTTAATTTATTTTATTCCTTCTGTATGGTAAAATCATATTTATAGGAAGGTTGAAAATGTTGTATTTCTTGCTAGAAGATAACGATTAATTTTGTTATTAACAAAATAGAAAACGGAGGGTAAAAAATGGCAGAAGTAACTTTAACATCATCAAATTTTGAAGCAGAGGTTTTAAATTCGGATATACCGGTTTTGGTTGATTTCTGGGCACCCTGGTGTGGACCCTGTAAAATGATGGGACCGGTGGT
>JAILBX010000246.1 GCA_024680675.1 Lachnospiraceae bacterium
GGACAATGGGTGAAATCTTCTTTTTCCTGACGGATGAACTGCAGGATATCACGTTTGCATACGCATTTGGAATCATCCTTCAAGCGATGATCGACAGTATCTATAAGCACTTTCAGATCACCGATGAACAAATGCAGGAATGAGATCCTGTGTTATAATTAACCTGATAACAAGATCATAGCCTGAAAGCTCTTTGGCTTTTAGAAAGGCCGGAGGAAAAGTAATGTCCTTTAAGATAGTCCGTAACGATATAACAAAAATGAATACAGAAGCCATAGTGAACACGGCCAATGATCATGCCACAGTCGGTACAGGCTGTGCCAGAGCCTGTGATTGCGCCAAAGATATGGAAGACTGCTTTGATGATGAAGAGCTTCTTGCACCCATACGGGAAGATTACAAGACACGCCACAGAGCTTGATCAGACTTAATATAAACATATCTGAACGATCACTTTTGAAGGGAATCACTATTGAGTATTGATTATTCACCTGAATTGAATTCTACCAATTTTTCCCAATCAATGCTGCCATCTTTTTTGCAAAACATATTTGAAAACTCTCTGACCAAGCGGTTTGATGCTTTATTATAGCTTTCTTTATATGCTGCCACATACTGTTCTGGAAGCTCGCCCATAAACTTAATAATCTTCAAATAAAAATCTTCGTCTCCTGTTAACTCAGCCCAAAACTGTTTTCCTGCCAATTCCTGATACATTTTGGGTTTACCACGTCCACTTTCTTTTTTCTTTCCGTATGCATATCCTATATATGCCTCATACCTGGCTCTTGCTTGCTGAGCAAGTTTAGATGCGGCTATAAAATTTTGCTCTTGTCTTTTTTTACTATCTGCATTGAATACGGATGGCCCACTTTTAACAGCAATTGCATAGATAACATTGTTATTATTATTATGAACCATAATATCAATTCCTTCTGCTAAAGCTTTGTTACCTCCACTTGCTGCAATTGCCAAGGGTTCAAAAAAGCAGTTGCCAAAAATGGTTTCCTCACTTGATGTCACAAAAGCACTTAAAACGTTTTCTACTATTTCAGATGCACTCTCCATTGCTTTCGCCCGATAAAGATATGGGTTTTTCCGCCTCATTATTTTTACGATATCCAGTCCATCGATCTTTTCAATCAATGATCCGTAGAAACTTTCAAGTGCCTTAGCAATCGCCTGTACAACTTCTTTCTCATCATATGAATCACCAATAGACATAACCTTCACCTCCCACAAGAATTCATTTATTCTTTGCTCATCTACCGGAATATGCACCCAACTCTATTGCATTCTTTATCCTGTTGTGAATCCCGGTTCCTCTAAACCTTTTTGTGTCTACAACAGCGGTTCTTTCAGCTGCAGAAATAATTGCTTTTCCTATTGCTTTTGCAAGACCTACTGGAACCGCATTACCGATCTGTTTATATTTTGCAGCTGTTGTCCCGGTAAATATCCAATCCTCCGGAAACTGTTGCAAACGTGCATATTCATGAACACTAAGCGGCCTGTCTTTAACAGGATGGCATAACATAGTAGCTTTTTGTGCAGGTGCAGTAGTTACTGTAGGTGCAGGTTGCGAATATGTTAATCTCCTATAGAACCCAACCTTTCCTCCGCCTGAGGTATACGCACCTCCCATAGCTTTTTCTACTATATCTTTTGGCAGATCCTTCCAGTTTCCACCTTCCGGAACCATTTTAAGGTATTTTTTCCTTTCAGGTGTCAGTGTGCCACATTCACTCACTTCATTTTCAAGGTCTTTAATCGCATCTCCTACTGTCCGCCACCTATATATCTCATCCTGATGCATTTGAAAATGCGTTGGAACAGGCAGAAAAATATCTTCATGATCACGACTGCCTATTAACACAAAACGCTCTCTAAACTGAGGAACCCCATAGTTTACAGCATCAAGAATACCATATACTGTTTTATATCCCAGCTTATTAAATTCAGACAAAATTACATCCAGTACTGTACCTGATTTTTGATCCGGATCCGAATCATCGCGATTATCTACGGGTACATGTTTAAGTGGTGATGACATTATTCCTTTAACATTTTCCATGACAAAAAAACGAGGTTTGATATAATCGATCATTCTAATATAATCCATAAACAGACTTCCTCTTGGATCATTAATTCCTAACCTCTTTCCTGCAGTTGAAAATGGCTGGCAAGGCGGTCCTCCACAAATTAAAAATGGTTCTCTAACCCTCAATCCTGTCAAATCCAATATTTTTTCAGGTTTTATCTCTCTAATGTCCCCACCTAGAACATTGTGTCCATTAGCCTTCATTGTTTCAACACAAGTTTGCTCAAAATCCTGCCCAATAACAATATTCAATCCTGCCTGCTGAAGGCCAATATCTAACCCCATCGCACCAGAGAAGAGGGAAATAACATCTCTATTCGAATAATAATTTTCATATCCCATTAATTAATTCTCCTAAATGTGGTTTTTTAAATCAGTAAAATCCATTAATACTCTATTTTTCTTATTATGCCACCATACATGTCCTATATAATGGACCTATATCTTAGTTTCTAACTATTATTCATGAGAATTTGATTCTATCTTCGTAATCGTAGCCCAACTGATACCAGCCTTACTCACCAGATTCTTCTTAATCAAGTCCTTATAAATTAAAAGCTTCCACTTATTTTTATAAATCCGTGTAACAAATACAGTTAATAAAAATCAACAAAAAATGGACAAATTATAAATAATATCATTGTACAGTCTTCTTATTGTTTTAGCAAGAAAGGCTCTAATATGGATATATCGTAAACTTACTGTCAGTTGGAAAAGATTAGAGAACCTGGCTGAGCCAGTAAAAAAGGCAGGGCAGGTGGTTTATAGGTATCACACCGAAATATGATAAGTATAAGCATCAGCTTCCTCTCCGGTCATCATCTTAAAGGCTGACTTATATGCCTTAAGCTGTGATTCGTATTTTTTATCCAGACCTCTTCCATCAATATTGGTCTTATAATCAACGATATGCCATTTTTCATCCTTACAGTAGACTACATCCATTACACCATTCCATAATTCAGTATCATCTTTATAACAGAAGGGTACTTCACAAAAAACCTCATCTGCAGTTATCAGCTCCTTAAGCAGCATCTGAGGAAGACCGTTATCCTGAGGATAACCGACAGAATTCATTGTGGTGCCCACCCCCAGCAATGCTTCCCTGAAATTCTTTAAATAGG
>JAILBX010000257.1 GCA_024680675.1 Lachnospiraceae bacterium
AAATTTGCCGGTAAAGCTGAATATCAAAAGAACAATACAGGGGCTGAGGGAAGCCAGCTGGATATGTGTTTGGATCTTACTTTACCCTATCCTGCCTTCAGAGAGCTTTACGAGGAGTGTAAGAGAGTGGGTATAACCTTTTTGTCCACCCCCTTTACGGTAGACAGCGTTGAATATTTAAATGATCTCGATATGCCCTTTTGGAAGATACCCTCAGGGGAGATAACCCATCTTCCCTATCTCATAGCTATAGCGAAGACCGGGAAGCCTGTTGTTATGTCAACCGGAATGTGTAATATGGAAGAGATAGAGGAAGCAGTAAAGGTGCTTTATGATAATGGAACAAAGGAGCTGTCTCTTTTGCATTGCAATACCGAATATCCCACTCCCTTTGAGGATGTGAATCTGAGGGCCATGAAGGCTTTAAGGGAGAGGTTTAAGGTTTCGGTAGGTTATTCCGATCACACAAGAGGAATAGAGGTTCCCATAGCTGCTGTGGCAATGGGAGCTACAATAATAGAAAAGCACTTTACCCTGGACAGGAGCATGCCGGGACCTGATCAGAAGGCCAGTCTTGAGCCTGATGAATTTAAGGCTATGGTTGATTCAATAAGGAATATAGAGCTGGCTTTAGGGGATGGAGTTAAAAGGCCAAGTCCATCGGAAAGCAGAAATATAGAAATAGCAAGAAAGAGTATAGTTGCATTAAGGGATATAAAGAAGGGTGAGGTCCTTACAGAGGAGAATATAATGGCAAAAAGACCTGCAAACGGAATATCTCCCATGAGATGGTTTGAGGTTGTAGGGACCAGAGCCATAAGAGATTTTGGGGAGGATGAACCCATTGAGATATAAGGTATGTGTAGTTACGGGAAGCAGAGCCGAATATGATCTTTTAAAGCCGATAGTTGTTAAGCTTCAAAGGGATAAGGATATCGAATGTCATCTGGTAGTTACCGGCAGTCATCTTTTAAAGGAATTTGGGGATACAGTAAACTCCATAGAGGCTGATGATGTAAAGATCTATGAGAAGATAAGGATTCCCATGGATTCCGATACAAAGGGGGATATGGCCAGGTCTGTAGCTGCAGGAATAGAAAAATTCACTGATTTTTTTGAAAAAAACCCTTATGACCTGCTACTTGTATTGGGGGACAGGTATGAAATATTTGCAGTTGCTCTTGCGGCATCCTTTCAGGGTATTCCTATAGCCCATCTTTATGGAGGAGACACCACAGAAGGGGCGGTTGATGAGTATTTAAGGCATAGCATCACAAAGATGAGTTATCTTCATTTCACTTCTGCTGAAGCCTATAGAAAAAGGGTCATACAGCTGGGGGAAGCTCCTGAGAGAGTTTTTAATGTGGGATCAATGGGGGTCGAAAACTGTTTAAAGCTTCCTCTTATAAGTCTTGAGGAGTTAAATGCTTCTTTAGGAACTGACCTTGTTAAGGGACAGTTTGCTGTGGTTACTTTTCATCCGGTGACAATGGAAAAGGATACAGTAAAGGAGCAGCTTATTCAGGTGGTTTCGGCTCTTTTGGAAAAGCCTGAGCTTACTTATGTCATTACTCTTTCAAATGCAGATGCGGGAGGAAAATATATAAATGAAAGCTGGAAAAAATTTGGCGAGGGTCTGAAAAACTGGATCGTGGTGCCATCCCTTGGGGCAGTAAGATATCTGTCTGCAGCAAGGGATTCGGCCTTTGTGCTTGGAAATTCCTCCAGCGGCATTTCGGAGGTTCCCTCCCTTAAGGTAGCTACCATAAATATCGGAGACAGACAAAAGGGAAGGATAATGGCTGACAGTGTAATTTGCACGGAGCCTGAAAAAGATGATATAGTAAAGGCCATGGAGCTTGCTCTCAGTCCTGAATTTAAAAAAAGGGTCAGGTCTGTTGTAAGCCCCTTTGGGGATGGAAACACTTCGGAAAGGGTAGTTGAAGAGATAAAGAAGGCTCTAATCAAGGGAAAAATAGACTTAAAAAAGAAGTTTTATGATATAGATCAGGGATGAAGAAATGAAAAATATAGCTATTATACCTGCCAGAAGCGGGTCAAAGGGATTAAAGGATAAAAACATAAGAGAAATGGCAGGAAAGCCATTGTTGGCTTATTCGATAGAAGCAGCAAAAAAGTCCGGATTGTATGATACCATACATGTTTCTACCGATTCTGAAAAATATATGGAAATAGCCAAAGGTTACGGAGCCCAGGTGCCCTTTTTAAGAAGCCCTGAAATAGCATTGGATTCTTCAGATCCCTGGGATGC
>JAILBX010000095.1 GCA_024680675.1 Lachnospiraceae bacterium
TATTAACATATATATGCAGGTCAAATCCAAGCATATTTCTTAATAAGAACTATATTTCTTTACAAAAATCTTTACTTATTGTATAATCCCGTTTTCGACAGTAAAAAATGAGAAAAACCCCTGATAGTGGCTAAAACAAGCCAAAATCGGGGGTTATTTTTATTGTAAAAATGTGCCTAATGTTCTGCCTTTTTTGTTTGTTTAAAAATTTTTTTCATTTTTTTAAAATCAGTTATCTCATAATCAGTTCTAAACTTAAATGCCTTGTGTAATTCTTCAGTTATATCTGTTCTTTTATATGCCGGGATAAAACCTTTATCTTTTATTTTTAAAAAATTCATTTCTCTCATAGTGTGCAGTTACTATTCACACCCTGATTAAAAATTAAAAAACGAATAAAAATGAATACAAGGAACTCTAAAAAAGCTAGATTTTTACTGACTTTTTTAGGGTTTTCTTTTTTTCGTGATACTGCACAAAAACAGTTTTAAAATTTGTTGGTATTACCAAAGAAATAATACCAAAAATATATTGACAAATATATTGGTATGGTGTATAATGTAGTAGTACCAATACAGACATGGGAGGTAATAAAAATGTCAATCGTACGTTATGTAAACAAGAAAACCGGACAGGTTGCTCTCTATGAGTCTACATCTCATTATGATCCTGAAACAAAGCAATCACGGCCAATTAGGAAGTATCTGGGCATAGAAGATCCTGAAACAGGTGAACTTATCCCTACTGCAGGCAAACGCGGAAGAAAGAAAGGTTCAAAGAACAAGAATACTGTCGAGATTTCTGTAGATAAGGAATCGAATACAGAATACAAATATCTGGTTGAATCGCTAAAAAAAGAGAACGAAGAAAAAGATAAAAAGATCAAGGAATTAAAAGAAAAGGTTGAATTGCTTGAAGGTTATCTGAAACGTTTAAATCAGATGAGCAAAACCATGATAGATGCCTTAAATCAGGAGAAATAATAGAATCAACAGGGAACACCTTATGAATAATATATATGAAGGATACACAGCACTTGAATATGAGGTAAAATATTTACGTAAATTAGTAATCGAGTATCAAAGTGGTGAACGATACAAAAAAATACAGAATGATTATCATAAGGTGATCGAGGGATATAAAAGAGAAATCAGGAAACTGCGCGAAGAACTGGCTGAATCACATGCTAGAACTGTATCTGTTAGAAATCTGTGGTTTGAAACATGTGATAATGATTATGAGAAATATCAGGCTGAGTTAAAAAAGCAGGATAAAACAATTGGAAAACTGCAGGATAAGATATGGAAGATAATAAGAAAGAATGATGATGAGATACAAAAGATCACAGAGAATTACAAAGAAAAATTAGAAGAAAAGGATGCAGTGATAAAGGCTCTTACAGATGAAGTTGCGCGTTTAAATGCACGTTTAAACAGAGACAGTACAAACACATCTATTCCTACAAGCAAAACACCGATAGATAAAAACAAACATATCCCTAACAGCAGAAGATCTACCGGTAAGCCAAAGGGCGGACAGATAGGACATAAGAAACATATCCTGGAAGCACCGGCCGCTGATGAAATTACTGAAGTAGTCGACAAGCATCTGGATGACTCATATGTGTGTCCTTGCTGCAGGTGTGAAGATTTGATCTATACAGGTGAATGTGAGCACAAATACGAACATGATATACGCATATCAGTTGTTAAAAGGGATAAACAATATCACCTATACAGATGCGCACATTGCGGGCAGCTCGTAAGGTCTGAAATATCTCCGGATAATCATGCAAAAACTACATATGGACCAAACGTAAAAGCAATGGCTCTTTCTTTGATGAATACTACTAATGCAGCAATAAACAAGACTGTTACAATGCTTTCCGGAATCAGCAACGGAGAAATCAGCCCCAGCGAAGGATACATAGCAAAATTACAGAGGAGATCAGCTCAAAGACTTAAGCCTTTTATGAATGATCTTTTAAAAATGCTGATAACACGGCCCATAGTCTATTGGGATGATACTGTAATCATGATTAACAAGCATAGAGGGTGCCTGCGTTTTTATGGAGATGAAAAAACAGCCTACTTCGTTGCGCATAAAGACAAATCTATGGACGGTGTGGTAGAGGATGGTGTATTGCCTGCTTTACCTGAAGAGGCGACTGTAATGCATGATCACTGCAGTATAAGCTATAATAGCAATTTCGTATTTAAAAATATTGAGTGTAATGCACATCTGCAGAGAGATCTTCAGAAAAATTATGATGATACAAAACATAAGGAGTTGATAGACATAAAAAATCTGATTTCGAATACAATTAAAGACAGGAATGATTTATGTGCTAAAGGTAAACCAGGTTTTGATGAAAAATATATTGAAAGATTTGATTCTAAACTGAGTGAATTGCTTGAAAAGGCCGGAAAGATCGCTGAAGCCAATGAGTCAAAATACTTTGGTGTAAATGAAAGAAGGGTTATCAACAGGATCATTAAATATCGCAATAACTTTTTTGCCTGGGTAAAAGATTTTAATCTTCCTACTACTAATAACCTCAGCGAATCCAGTATCAGGATCGCTAAAACCAAGGTTAAAGTATCAGGTCAGTTCAATTCCGTTGATACAGCAAACAATTATG
>JAILBX010000104.1 GCA_024680675.1 Lachnospiraceae bacterium
AATAATTGTAAATCAAAAGGGAAAATGATATAATAATTTAGGTATTAATAGGTAAGTAAACAAGCACTTTTATCACCGATTTATGACAGGATTAAGGTGGCTTACGTAAGGTAAAAGCCGGTGGAGCGATCTGCCGGCTTTAGTTTATAAAGATAGATAAATGGAGGATGACATTTATGGCTAAAAACAACATAGTAAAGGATGCAACAAAACTTGTAAAGAAAGCGGCGAAAAATATAGACGTTTCAGACATCAAAGATAGGGCTGTTAAAGCCGGCGAGTTCCTTGCCGATAAAGCTGTCGAAGCTAAGGATGCGGCGATGGACGTTAAGGATGATATTACTGATAAGTTGACTGAACTTGATCGAATGCTTCAGCAATCTGTAACAGACTACAACGATGCTTTTACACTGATGAATGACAAAGGAATTCAGCTTTATGTTGAGAGATCCAAGGCAGTCGACGTAATAACAAACGTTGAGAATCTGGTTAACAGCATAGCTAATCACCCGAAGTCATTTGATGCTGATTTTGAGCAGATCAATATGGACAGAAGTGAATTCACAGAAAGCTGTGAGTTTGCTAATCGCGAACTTCAGGCAGCCAGAGAAGCTGCCGGTGGGGCAGGCGCAGGACTTGCTGCAGGCGCTTCTGTAGCATTTATGGGTCCTACGGCTGCTATGTGGGTAGCAACTACCTTTGGCACTGCATCCACGGGTACTGCTATTTCGACTCTTTCCGGAGCTGCTGCAACTAATGCCGCACTTGCTTGGCTTGGCGGAGGAACCTTAGCTGCCGGTGGCGGTGGAACCGCTGCAGGATCCGCTCTTCTGGCTATGGCCGGGCCAATAGGATGGACTATCGCAGGAGCCACGTTATTATCTTCTATCTTACTGTTTGCCAAAAAGAAAGCCAAACTGAACAAACAGAAGAATGAAGAGATAGAGTCAGTCAAGAATAATACTGAAAAGGTAAAAGAACTTGATGCGAGTATCAGCAATATTCTTGATGAGACCGTTAGCATCATGAACGGCCTGAAAAAGAGTTACACCGAATGTCTTAATGGTTTCGGGCAGGACTATAAGGACTTCACTGATGAACAGAAGCTTCGCCTCGGAGCTCTCGTAAACAATACCAAGGCTCTTTCGGCAATGTTTGACAAAACGGTACAATAAGGGTATGCAAGATGGATAAGTTTGATATAAAAACAATTACGCTGGACTATCTGTTGACAACTCCTTTGGGAGAGAATCTGGTCAAACTGAAGTCTCTGTACGAGAAGATTCAGGAAAACATCTATGCTATGGCTGAGAATGATGATCCTGATAAACTGAAGCAACTGAAGATGGGAACAATCCTGACTTTCGCAGTTATTGGCAAAGTCATAGAAGGTAAGGATCCCCAAAAGTTTTCTAAGGAAGACTGGAAGGATATAGCTGAAGCAGTTTCCGAGTATGCCATTAAAATGGATGGCAGGGATTACTCTGCATTTGTTTTCTCCCTTTATTCACGATATATTGATGGATCTGCCAATTACAAAATCACTGATTTTTCAGCTGAATTAGTTGAAAATCAATCATGGCCAGGGAATTATAACACTACGGGCACAATAGTATCATTTATATGTAAACGTGAAATGTTTAAAACACTTGCAAGAGGGATAAGGGGTGGAGTATCAACATTTAGGACAATGGCCGACATTCTTTGCGAGGATATTGGATTTGTTTATGCAGGGGTTATAACCGCTGCTGGTGCAAACATTACACTTTTGATTGAGCCATTTGGAGCCATGAGTGAAAGGAAAGCGATTGGGGCAGTTGAGCCGGATTGGGCTGACTACATTAAACCTGGGGCTGGTGCCGAAACCGTAAACCTTGGGTCGGGTGATGTTGTAATTGATTATAAGTTTGGAAGAATAAATGAGAAAAGATCCAGAGAAGAGTTTAACAATTCGACTACTCGGAAGTATTATATGAGGAATATGTCGTCGTCAGGTGTCGAAATTCGAATCAATGGCAGGGTTTTGTGCTATAACCTTTTCAACGAAATATGGGGAATAGAAAAGCATAATTCATATAACTATCTTCTGGTCATAGTCAATATTAAATCAGATGATAGAAATAAGCTGCCTAAAACTAGGACTTCAAAAAATGGGCTACGTGAAGGCGATTCAAAGCTGGAAAAACTATTTGATTGGATTCGGTCTAATATGCATGAACCCAAAAAGGATTTGTCATTGGCGGATCATGAAACAGATCTTTTCCAGGAATTAAAAAGAAATAAAGAAATATATAATCCTGATCCTAATAAAGTAATCGATACCGAAATGCATGTATTTACAGCAACAGGTGAGAGTAAAGACCGGGTAAGGATAGACTTATATGAAAAAACTACTACAGGCATTACTATTTATGAAGGGAAAAAAGAAGTAACTACTAGTAAAGATGTATATCAGCTTCGTATGTATTGGGATGGATTAGTTTATGATGGGATAACTCCGACAAAAGGAATCTTAGTGGCCTCAAATAATCCTGATTCTGTAAAAGCATTGATTCAAATTGTTAATACTATGCAGGATGCAAGTGGCAATAACTATGTTTTTGAAACTAAAACATGGGAGGAACTTGGGATTAATCTTTCCAGGCCAGTTCACAATTGACATGAGGAACTAAATTAAGCTTTTTGGGAAAATGGCTTGTACGACAATTGGCTATAATAAAATACAAACCGGGAAATGAACCCGGTTTGTTGCTTATGCTTTTGTCGGTTTGTTATTTATTGATAATATAGATTAATATGCTAATAGATGCTATTCATTAACATGGATAAATAGTTTTTTAATCATAGGATATATTAAA
>JAILBX010000136.1 GCA_024680675.1 Lachnospiraceae bacterium
TCAATTCCCTTAAGGTTCTTCTCACTTAGTCCCTTTATGCTTTTAAAGGACTTCCAGGGAATGGTGGTGATTATGGTGTCAGCACTGTATTTTCCGTTTACTGTTTTCTCATCAAGATCTATGGAGCTTATCTCTTCATTCAGGATAAGCTTATCCTTAAGGCTCTCTCCCATTCTCCTGAATATTTCTCCGGAGCCGTACTTCTTGGGATAATAGAAGGTAGCATGGCCGGGCTGGCTTCCGTAGGCCTTTTTCTCAAGACAGCTTATAAGGGTTTCTTCAAAGGAAACATTGGGAAGCTTATTAAGCCAATAGGTCCCTAGCTCATTTAGCTCCTCCCCGAACATCTTTTGGTTATAGGGGATCATGTAATCCTCAGCTATCTTCCTTCCTAACTTCCAGTATATCCACTCCGTGAACTTTTCAGGCATTTTAGTATCAAGATTACAGCCTGCTATGGCAATGGACTTTAAGTATTCCACCTGGTCATTAAGACTCATCTGCCAGATATTTGCCTCTATGGGACTGTTGATCACATTATTGTTCACAACTATTCTTGAGTCCCTGTCATAGATATTCCACTCCTCCTTATCCATGAAAGGAAAAAGGAAGTCCAAAACCTCGGGACGTCTCACATCCTGAAAATGTCCTCCCCCTATATCAAGAGGGGCGCCGTCAACTGTTTTACTCCTGCAAAGTCCTCCGGCCTCATCCTCCTTATCGATAACAATAAAGTCCTCGCAGCCCATTTCCTTAAGCCTGCAGGCAAGACTGAGTCCTGCAGGTCCCGCGCCCAAGATCAAATACTTTACCTTCATAATCAAACCCTTCCGAATCAATATAGAACTGTTTTCGGGACTCCTTATAAAGTCCCGGACTCCGTATTCAGGTGATCTTCCAGAAATCCTCTTTACAGGGTCCGGGGGCATGCTCCTAAAAAGCCCTCTTTCTTCAACGTTTTTTTAGAATATACTTGCATATGGGATTACCTATGGCGGAAAACTTTTCCTCATATTCCGTCATAACATTTCCCTTCATCATAGCCTCATCACTATGAAGATCATAGCTTACAGCCATTAACTCAAAGCTGTCCCTGTCTATCTCCTCCACAGCAAAATCAAAGAGATCCCTGTTATCCGTCTTAAACTCCACAAGGCCCCCCTTTTTAAGGATCTGCTTATATCTGGCAAGAAAGGCAGCTGAGGGAAGCCGCCTCTTTGCATGTCTGTCCTTTGGCCAGGGATCGGAAAAATTAAGATAGATCCTATCCACCTCTTCCTCCCCGAAAACATCACAGATATACTCAGCATCCATCCTCATAAACCTTAAGTTACTCAGCTCTTCCTCCTCCTGCTTCTGAATAGCCCTAAGAAGCACAGATGAGTACTTTTCTATGCCAATATAATTTATGTCCGGATTATCCTTAGCCAGGGTATAAATAAACTTACCCTTCCCCATTCCTATCTCTATCCTCAGGGCATGGTCATTTCCAAATATATCCCGGGAAATACGCCCCTTATGCTTATCCTCATCATGTATCACAAATCCGTTCTTTGCTATAAACTCCCTGGAACCGGTTATATTTCTTAATCTCATAGTTTATCCCGATCTGTCTTTTATTCAGCTTCCGCTGCCTTTATCATTATGGAGCATTCCACTCTTTTCCTCTGAAGCTCACATCCTATATCATAGCTGGCGTTAATATTTCCACCGGCATGATAGGAATTTGCCATACAGCCTCCGGAACAGTAAAACTTGGCAAAGCAGTCTTTGCATTTTTCCTTGGTATAAACATTACAGGCTCCAAACTCCCTGCTTATTTCCGGCTTTACTATTCCCTCATCCACGTTTCCAAGAAGGAACTGCTCCTCCCCCACAAACTGGTGACAGGGATAGATATCCCCCCAGGGGGTTACTGCCAGATATTCACAGCCGGCGCCACAGCCGGAAAGTCTTTTTGCCACACAGGGACCACCTTCAAGATCTATCATAAAGTGGAAAAAGTTTATAAACCTTCCCTCTTTACGTCTCTTTATTATCTCCTTTGCAAGGATATCATACTGCTCCAAAAGGAAGGGAAGATCCTCCTCCCTAAGGGCATAGTCCTCCTTAGGGTCGCATACCACAGGCTCAACCGATATCTGTTCAAAGCCCTGGTCATGAAGGTGGAGCACATCCTTTGAAAAATCCCTGTTATAATGGGTATAGGTTCCTCTCACATAGTAATTTGTCTGATTCCTTGACTCTGCGGCCTTTTTAAATTTGGGCATTATGATATCATAGGAGCCCTTACCGTTTGCTGTGGGACGCATCCTGTCATTTACTTCCTTACGTCCATCTATGGACAGCACAAGATTGTGCATCTCCTTATTGGCATACTCAAGGATCTCATGGTCCAGCAGCACACCGTTAGTGGTAAGAGTAAACCTGAATTTTTTATTATGCTCCTTTTCAATTGATCTTCCATACTCCACTATCTCTTTTACCACCGAAAAATTCATGGTTGGCTCCCCGCCGAAAAAATCCACCTCCAGATTTACCCGGTTTCCGGAATTTGCCACAAGAAAATCTATGGCCTTCTTACCTACCTCAAAGGACATAAGAGCCCTTCTTCCATGGTATTCACCCTCCTCTGCGAAGCAGTATCTGCATCTTAAATTACAGTCATGGGCTATATGCAGACAAAGGGCCTTAACTATGGGATGGGCATTTTTATTATCAGTAAACTTTTCTATATAGGGTTCAAAAACATCATTGGTATATAATGAACCGGCATTTGCCAGCTCTCTTATCTCAGCTGCAGCTTCCTCTATCTCTTCTTTAGCGTAAATTCCCCCGGTCTTTTCAAAGAGGCTGTCGGTATCAATATTAATATCCTGCTCCATAAGAGGAACAAGGTCATAACCTAAGGAGTCCATAATATGGACAGCACCGGAATTTACGTCTAATACTATATTGTAGCCGTTGTTTTTATATTGATGAATCATTAGCTTATTATTTACTCCGTTATTTTTAATCAAGTAAAAACAATGGGGACATCCAAACAATGCCCCCAGCGTTAATAAAGGTTTCCGAATATTATAAAACGGATATTACTTATTCTTATTTTCGCAGGACTGATTTCCTACAGTACAAGAAGTCTTACAAGCTGACTGACAGGATGTCTGGCACTCACCGCATCCGCCTGTTATCTGGCTTTTCTTGTAATCTCTTGTATTCAATGTCTTTACATGCTTCATAGCTTCCTCCTGAACTCTTCCCTTTGATACCCTTTGCACATAGAAAGGAAGGAAAGTGATAATCTGTAATCTCTCCGGCAATGCTGCTTATAAAGGATAAGCGGCATGCTATGTGAAAATATACAAGCTTATAGTAACACAAAGCCTCATTCCTAACAAGAAAAAAAAAGAAATTTTAGACCTGACCTTAAAGCATTTGCCAAGGAAAGGCTTTGACCGGCATTTCCCCAAATATCCCATAATTGACGTTATAATGATTATAGTTTAAAATCTTTTTAACCTTTTATAACAGTATTGGACTGCTTTATGATGTAATTTTGGGAGAGTCATATGGATCACTTTATTAACGATATGGTAGAGATCTTTAATGTAACTGAGGAATCCGTAGGAAATGACCCTTTGGCTATGATACTTGTATTTTTGCTTCTGATCTTTATCCTGGTCATCGCCTATCTGGGAATAGCCCTTTTTATCTGGCTTCTTTTAAAGCTCAACAGGAGGATTTTTTCCCATGTCCGCAAAAAAAAGGGAAACCAGCTTCAGTTTCAGCTACTTGAAAGACTTGTCAGTGTAGCTATTGTAGTACTGCTTATCATCATACCCTTTGCAGGAGACAATATAGCCCATTCTATTTTAGGCAGTACAGCCGTCTTGGCAGCGGTCATCGGTTTTGCTGCCCAGGATGTTATAAAGGATATGCTGTCGGGTCTTCAGATAAGTATATACAAGCCCTTTGATGTGGGGGACAGGATAGAGCTTGAGGATGGCAGGATCGGAGTTGTGGAAAGCATCACCTTAAGGCATGTGGTCTTAAGCAGCATTGATACCCTGAAGATAGTTATACCCAACAGTAAAATAAATTCCATGACAGTTAAAAACTTCAGCTATAAGGAAAAGCCAAAATCCATAGTTTTCAGATACCCTGTAGCCTATGACTCCGACATAGAAAAGGTTAAAACAGTTATTGCAAAGGCAGTTAAGGAAAGTTCCTTTTCAAAACCCGGTAAGCCGGGCAAGGATAAAAGCCCGGAGTATGCTCCGGTCTATTTCATAAGTCTGGCTGACAGCGCCCTTATCATGTCCGTGACTGTTTACTGTGAACAGGGATTTTCAAGTGAGATGGTTATGGATGATATAAACAGCAGAGTTTTTGAAGCCCTCAAGGCAAATGGTATTGAAATTCCCTATAACTATACAAATCTTGTTATCAAGAAAGGATAACATATTTTCATATGAAAAAGTGCTTTACCCTCCTAATAATGGTAATACTTGGCATGCTCCTGCCTGTAAGGGTCTATGCGGTAAATACCGCTCCTACAGCTGAACAAAAGGATGCTGCCGAAGAAAGAAAAAGGATCACCGTAGAATCAAACCTTATACCGGGATGGCCCCAGGGTCCCCTTATAGGGGCAGAGTCCGCCATATTGGTGGATGCCGAATCGGGAGCTGTCCTCTATGAAAAAAATGTTAATGAAAGACTTTATCCTGCCAGCACCACCAAGCTTATGACAGCCTTACTCACTATAGAGAATACGGCCATGAATGATGTTGTCACCTTTTCTCATGACGCCATATTTAATATAGAGAGCAGCTCTTCAAGAATAGGTATCGATGAGGGAGAAGAGCTGACCGTTGAACAGTGTCTTTACGGCCTGCTTTTGGGTTCCGGTAACGAGGTTGCCTATGCTTTGGCAGAGCATGTAGCGGGAGATATGGAATCCTTTGTTAATATGATGAATGAAAGGGCTGCTGCTCTTGGCTGTACTAATACCCATTTTGTAAACTCCAACGGACTTCCGGATCCGGAGCATTATGTAAGCGCTCTTGACCTTTCCATAATTGCAAGGGCATGCTTTAAAAATGAATCTCTTGTTACCATATCCGGTACTTCAAAATACACCATACCCCCTACCAATATCCAGCCTGAGGAAAGATATCTTGAAAACCATCATCTTATGGTAAAGGGACTTAAGTATGCCTATGACGGCTTTGTGGGAGGAAAGACCGGTTATACAAGAGAGGCCAGACAAACCCTTGTCAGCTGTGCCGAAAGGGACGGGGTACGTCTTATCTGCATTATCATGAAGGAGGAAAGTCCCAATCAGTTTCTGGATACCGCAGCCCTTTTTGATTATGGCTTTGATGGCTTTAAGAAGCTGAATATCGCTGAGAATGAGGATCGTTATGCAATAGATTTTGCCACCTTCTTTAAAACAAACCTTGACATTATAGGAAGCTCCAAGCCCCTTTTAACAATAAACCCCTCAAACTGCGTTGTTATACCAAAAAGCACGGAATTTAAGGATCTTACGGTAGAGGTGAGCTATGATTCTCTGCCTAAAAACTCCGTAGCTTCCCTTTCATATTCCTTAAACGGTCATAATGTGGGATATGCAACCATCGACTATTCAGAAACGGAAAAAAGCGACTTTGAATTTTCAAATGTGATAAAATATGCCTCCATGGATGACATGCCCGAATCAGTAAGATCCAATACAAAAAGGATCTTTGTGAGGACCGAAAGACTAATGGTCTTTATTGTGGTCATTTTGGTCATAATACTCTTAGTCTTCTTTATAAGGAATATATATTTAAACCGTAAGCACAACAAAATGAGAAATATGGTAATGACAAAAAACAACTACAAAAAAAGAAAAAAGAGACTGAGGAAGAAAAAGAAATAGCCCTTAGCTTCTTTCTTTTCTTGCTCTTCTCTTTTCAAGTCTCTGCTGTCTGATCTTTTCCTGCTTTTCTGCGATCTCCAATGCGATCTCCTTTGGTACAAGCTTTAAGGTCTTTACAACATAGACAGTATCATAATCTGTTTTTTTCAGGCGGATCTTCCCCTTGAGATACCCATGCTTTTTGCAGAAAGCCATGGAATAATAATGCTTCCCGTTAACAGAAAACCAGTTGATATGAACCGGGGCCTCCTTCCCGCAAAGATAGCACCTTGTGGAAGTGACCTCCTCATCATCTATAGCCGCGTTCTTATCAGGAAACTCTCTGGATATATACTTGGAATAGGTTTTAAAGTTGGCGTAGATCTCATCCTCCTTTGAAGGAGGGGTGATATAAACATCATAAGAAAAATATCTTTTTATACGGGGTCTGAACCTGTTTACCTTTTTAAAGACCCTTGCCGTATAATAGGCATCATCATAGGCTCTGTGAAAGGGCAGAGTCTTATCGATATTAAGATAATCAACGGCATACTCTAATGATCTTCTTATTTTTCCATCCTCATATGCCAGTGAAAACAGCTTCTGTACATCATAATATTTTAAAGGACCGTTTGAAAGCATGTCCATTCCGTAATACATCATGTTTCTCTGAAGCTCAGTTATATCCGAGGTTCCGAAAATACAGAAAATATAATCGTTTCCGCACCAATTCAAAAAATCCTGCATTGCCTGTGTAAAGGGCTTTCCATTTTCAAGCTCCTTTGCAGAGAGATGTACTATTTTATTTGTCATAAAATGTATGTAGTGATATATCTGCGGTTTTATCACAACCTCAAATTTATCCACAACCTTAAACCAGCGGTTTAGTTTAACTGCACCTATTTCAATTATCTCAAATGGCAGACCATAGTCTTTGTTATATTTATCTCCGGCCTGATTCCATTCCAGATCAAAAACTATATAATTCATGCACCTTTTCCTGTCCTTTTCATACTCTTACCTGCCATGAAGGGGAAAAACCTGTTTACCAGATATACTGTAAGAGTAGTATAAGTCAGCATAACCAATATAACTATAAGATAACAAATATAACCTCTTGCTCTGGTTAAATACTGGTTGACATACATTGCAGTCTTTAAAGCCAGAGTCAGAACAGAGCTGTTATTGTGAACCGCCATAAAGATCAGCGAATTCATTCCGTAGAAGGTTAAGAGCCTTAGCTTAAGTCCCGTTTCCGATAAGAGCTTTGAAATGAGTATAAGCCAAAGGGATCCCGAAACTGCCGCAACATAATACACTATGATGTTATGCTGAACAAGGGATCTGAAATCTCCCACGTTGGTATAATTAAGCAGCTTCATTGAAACATAAATGCTTATTATATCTATAATAAGACAAAGCTGGGAAATAAGTATCTGACCCTTTTTTGTCTTTATCCCTTCCACAAGATCAAAGGCATAATAGCCTATTCCTATAAAGGAGGCCACAAAAACAGGTCTTAAAAGGGTAATACAAAGCTCATGAAGCCTGTTTAAAAGGTCTGTATCATAGCTTTGCCCCTGTAAAAACACATTGATAATATACCCTATCCCGGTAAGGACCAGTAAAATAATGGGAGCCTTTTTACCATCAAAGCTTTTTATCAGAAACAAAAAGAGGACCTCTCCCAGAAACAATGCAGGTAAAAACCAAAGCACATTCATACCGTAGAGACCTAAAACATACCAGAGATTGACAAAAAGCGTATTGGCTTGTATGGTTTTTGAGATCAGAAGGGCGTAAAGTACAATGCCTATGTAAATTATGCTGAAAAGATAATAAGGAATCATTATTCCTTTAAATCTTCTCCTGATAAGAAGCTTAAGATCCTTTTCCCTGTCCCCCTTATATTTTACAAGCATACCGCTTATGATAAAGAAAAGGGGCATATGGAAGGAAAAGATCCAGATACAGAGGTAAACGATATAAGGAGAAAAGTTTAATATTTCTCCCTGAAGGTGTCCTATAAGAACCAGGATTATTCCAATTCCTCTGGCTATATCAAAATATCTAAGTCTTTTATTTTCCATTTTTTTTTCTGTAATTTACTGTTAAAAACCATTCCCCCATATATATTTTATTTAGAGTCGGGGCATGTCTTTATGATATACAAACTCTTTTAGAATTTTACTAGCTTATTTTAAATATGGCAAGTTTATCCGGGATCATTTTTATCCCATATTCAGATAAGCTACCTGTTGTCAACCTTTTCAGGATAGAGATCATGAGAGGTAAGCCTGTCAACTGCTGCCTTTTCCCAAATTGTTGAGGGCTTCCCGTAATTACAGTAGGGATCGATGGAAAGTCCGCCTCTTGGCAGAAATTTTCCCCATACTTCTATATATTTAGGATCGAGAAGCTTTATAAGATCCTCCATTATTATATTTATAACATCCTCATGAAAATCCCCATGATTTCTGAAGGAAAAAAGATAGAGCTTTAAGGATTTGCTTTCCACAAGCTTTTCATCCGGAACGTAGGATATGGTTATCGTGGCAAAGTCCGGCTGTCCCGTTATGGGGCAAAGGGAGGTAAACTCCGGGCAGTTAAACTTTACGAAGTAGTCCCTTTGGGGATGTTTATTGGAAAAAGCTTCCAAAAGATTGGGATCATAGTCAAATACATATTCCGTTTCCCTGCTTCCAAGATTTTTTAAATTTTCATCTTTTCTCATAA
>JAILBX010000182.1 GCA_024680675.1 Lachnospiraceae bacterium
TTAAAGCTTTTTCCACCGTCAGTAGATATTGCCACAGACTTTACGGCAAATCCATCTGCAGGCACAGCCTTAAAGGTCAGAGGGGTATTTTCAGTATGAACTGTAGTTGCAGCTGTTACGATCTCCTTCTTATCATTTATACGATAAAGTTTAATATTAGCATCTTCAGTACCCTCTGCGAGCACCTTGGATAATACGGGACTGCTGCTTGATATTCTGCTTGTTCTAACATTAACCTGTATTTTACCTGTGATCTTTGAAAGTGAATACTCACCAAAATCCTTCTCAATTAAAGGATGTTCTGAATCTCCAACCGTATATCTTGTAGATGTTTTATTAGTCTTATCATACATATCTACAGATAATTCAGTAATTTTAAGTCCGGTCGTGGGACGCAGTGTGAAATTGAAGTCCTCACCTGTGATCGCACCGCTTGTTTCTGCAGGGTAATCTTCAGGTGATGTAGTGATCTCTTTGGGAACGCCTGCGATTGAAAAATCCACACCTGCATGGGGAATGGTGACTGAAGGGACCCAGCCACCCGCAAGGATAACCTTTTCACCTGTCTTAGGGTAGAGGACTATGTCTCCGGTAAGCTTTTCTGCGGGAATAACAAAGCCGGAAAAATCTGTGCCCTTCGTATCTACCTTGTATCCTTCAGCCTGATTTCCAACATAGCTCCAGCTTCCTTTCTCAGCAGTCTGTCTGCCGGAAGTGCCCTTGATGGAATATTCAAGACCTAATATGGCTCTGTCTGCTGAATCTGCATCACTTGCCTTTGTTAATGTAATGTAGACATTCTGGACACCATCCTTGTTGTACTTTATTACATTTATTCCGGTCTTTGTATCAATGTCCTGAACCGTTTTTCCTGTCACATATCCTTTAGCAGTAACATATGTTGCATCAGACAGCAGTATGTTAACGCTTTCAGCCTCATACTCTTTTTCACTTAAGGAGAAGCTTATATTTAGTTTACTGCTTCCGTTAACGGGCTTTGACATAACATATGCATAATTTACCAGGGCTTTGCTTAAGGTAAGCTCATTTTTTTTACTGTCCCAAAAATATGCCATATTTTTAGTATCATCGATCACAGCTTTAGCGCTTTCAGTATTCCTTGTAAGCTCTGTAATGCTTCCGTCAGCAGCTTTCAAGGTAAGTGCTGCCTCCACATACTTTTTATCATCCTTCTCACTTATGAAAGCGCTTAAATCTTTGGTTAAGTTTTCACTGGTATTTTCAGCATCATAGGTCCAGCGATAGCTATCCTGCTCAGGGCTTACTCCGGGATCTGTAAGTCCATCTGAATATACCGGTTTATCAAAGCCGATCTTTCCATTTTTTGTAACACCTGATGTGGATTTTGAATCCTTCTTGCACACATATACAGTTATTTCAGGAACATCATCAGCACTGGTTGAATCAAATATCTGAGTAATATAACCTGAACCCTGCTTAAATGCTGTCTCATACTTTGCAAGATACTGTGCATAAGTTGTATTGGCTTTTATAGTTACTTTGTAAGCTAAGTCAAAATCATAGGTATCATAATATTTACTATATCCGCCGCTTGCTAAAGTGAGGCCTGCCTTTTCAACTGTATAATCTGTATCTTTCTTGAGTTTCACTGCCTCAGATGCACCCTTTAACTTATAGGAACCCTCTAAGGTAACGGGAACATCTGTACTATCCCAAGTCCATCCCATTAATGGAACTACATAGAATACGAAGTCACGGGTTGAGTCGAAGGCTACAGTTTTATAATCACTATCAATAACTTCAGTGATAACAGTTGCTTCATCGCCTGCCAATGTAAGGATCTTACGTCCTGCATCTGCATTGGAATCCACGTAAGCAAATTGAATATTTGAGTCTTCGTAATACTCAAGCTCCTCTGTTGAATCCGTCTCTTTTACTACATCCGTCTCATCTTCAAAAGAAGCTTCATCATTAGCCGCCTGGCTCACATCTGCGTTAGCTTCTGTCTCAAGAGCTTCGCCTGCGTTAATCGACACCTTGGTCGCGTTAGCTTCTGTCTCAAGAGCTTCGCCTGCGTTAGTCGACACCTTGGTCGCAGCCAGGGCAGGCACAGCCATGGCGGGGAGCTCTAAGACGATCATGGCTACTGATAGCAGCATGGCCATAAAACGACGGAATTTTATTCCGTTACCGGAAGTCTTACCAAATCCTTTGTCCATTTTTTTCTCCTTTTCCTAAAATTTTTTCACTGAGTTTTGTAGAACTGTAAGGTTCATACTGTTAAATTATAACACCTGAATTTCCATAGTAAAAGTTTTCTTTAGCAGTAGAATAAAAAAATGACTAACCCGGGAAGAAGATCCCGGCTTAGTCACCTTTTATTTTTTACATCCACTTTGCCGGCCTTACCGGCTGTAGTGGCAGCTGTTCTGTTAACAATATATTCACATTTTGTTTACATTTTGTTTACTGTACCCGGTACGGTGTTAACAATTGTTCATATTTTGTTAACACTTTGTTTACTGTACCCGGTACGGTGTTAGTACGGTGTTAACAATTTTACAGGTTCTCGAGATTTTCCAGATTGCCGTTCTCCCGCATGGTATAATCCTTATCCCTGTCGATGATATTCACCATGACCTGGGCGAATTCCGGATCGAACTGAGTCCCCATGCCCTTTACTATCTCTTCCCTTACCTTTTCCTGGGGAATAACGTTACGATAGCTTCTGTTGGAGGTCATGGCGTCATAGGCGTCCGCCACGGCAATGATCCTTGCAAGCTTTGGAATATCATTCCCGCTAAGTCCCTCGGGATAGCCCTTGCCGTTATAGCGCTCGTGGTGATAACGGGCCCCGGAGCTAAGCCAGGTGAATTTACGGATAGATGAAAGGATCTGACCTCCCATAACCGGATGCTGCTTTATCTGCTCAAACTCCTCATCCGTAAGCTTGCCCTTTTTTGACAGTATCCCGATAGGTATACCGATCTTACCAACGTCGTGTAAGAGGGCAGCATAGTGGACCTGTTCGCATTCCTCCTCCGAAAGTCCGGCCTCCTTAGCGATCTTTAAGGAGTATTCCGCAACTCTGTGGGAGTGACCGTTTGTATACTTATCCTTGGCATCGATGGCGCTGGCAAGGGCTTCCGTAGTCTGCTCGAAAAGCTCCATGGATTCCGCCCTTTTCTTTTCAAGGATCCTGACCTTTCTTCTGTAGAAAAGCACGATCATGGCCGCCACCAGACCAAGTATAAGAAGTCCTGCAAGGGCCATGAACCAATTCTGCTCATAAAGAGTCTTCTCCTTATAAATAGGAAAGGACACCTCCTTATTTCCCCGGCCCATAGCGTCCTTAAGCTTCAGGACAAAGCTGTAATTGCCCCCCCGAAGGTTGGTGTAATCCAGAGGAACCAGATTTTTCCTTGGGACGGTGACGGCCTCCTTGTCAAAGCCCACCAGCTGGTAGGTGACCTGAGGGTCGCTCAGGGAATAGTTAAAGACATAGCTTGGTATCGTCAGCTTTATTATGTCTGCGGGAACAGTAAACTTGCCGCTCTCATCGGCATAGATCCTCTTTCCGTCAGCCTCAAGGTAAGGAACTACCACCTCAATATCGCTGACATCCTCAAAATCCTCCTCTATATTTACCTTGGCAACTCCCGCATTTCCCGAAATATAGAGATCCCCTTCAGGACTTAGATAGCTGTAGGAATTAGCTGTTGTTATATAGGGCAGACCGTTGGCCTTGCTGTAATGGACAGGATTTATATTTTCTCCCAAAACAAGATCACTTGCAGAGATCACATAGATACCGTTACTGCTTAGTATCCACATATCTCCCTTACTGTTTTTATAAAGATCAAAGTTGTTTGGATAGGGGAATTTCTTTACCGTTACTATCTTATGATCCGGAGTCATATAGGCTATGGAGCTGCTTGCAACAAGCCATACCACCCCGGATTCCGGGTCCCTTTTAATACGCATGATGATATCTGAGGGCAGTCCGTCCTCCACATTTATATTCTTTACCTTTGAATCCTCAATAACATAAAGTCCTCCACCGTTACTTCCCACAAGGATCTCACCATTTAAGCCCTCTTCAACGGTAAGGCTTTCCACATTGTCGATGCCATCCTCAAGGCCGTAGCTTTCAACCACCTCGTCATCCTTTATAACATTTACTCCCCCTGTAGCGGCAACCATTATAGAACCGTCCTCCATCTCACGGACAGAGCGGAAATAATCGGAAACCATGCCGTCAGAGGTACTAAAGGAGATAAGCTCTCCATGATCATAGCAGAGAAGTCCGCAGGTCTTCCAGGTGGATATCCACATCCTGTCTTTACTGTCCTTTATAAGGGACCTTATACGGCTTTCCTTAAGAAGCTCTATAAGATCAGAAGCCCCCATATCCTCACCGGAGGCAGTAAGAGCCTTTTTAAGCGGCAGTTTTTCCACGACTCCCTTTTTATCAAGAACAGTTATCCCCGTATCGGTAGCTACAAAAAGCATATCGTCGTAAATACAGGTGGAATTCACAACTGTTTCCTCAAGGCCGTACCTTTCAAATATGTCCGAAAACTGATTGGGAACAACCTTCATAACTCCCTGTCTTGTGGAGGTGAACCAGAGATTGCCCTGATAGTCCGTCATAACGTCATCCACATTATTATCCATGGGAAGGTTATCAAGGAGACGGAATTTTCCATCCTCTAAAACTCCGATACCGTTTACCGCACAGATCCATATCTTGCCGTCTATATACTCCATGGACCTTAAATATTTAAGGGGCTCAACCTTTATCTCTTCAAGGACCTTTACCCCATCCCCGGATACATCCAGGTGATAGAGATTAAAATCCGGAGCCTCCGAATAGAGCCTGTTATTTCCTGATGGATCCGGAAGTATGGAACCGGAGGCCTCCAGAGGATGGTCATTTATACTTACATATTTAATAAGCTTTCCATCCTTTATCATAATAAGATCCCCAAGATCCGTTGTGCCATATAAGATCCCGTCAAGACCCATCCTGATATTTCTCATATTTGCCTCGGCAATTTCCTCATCCTCAAGGGAGCCAAGCTTATATTCATTATCTATAGTTGCTATACCGCAGGTGGTGGCAATATAAATGATCCCCTTATCATCCTCTGCTATAGCCCTGATATGGGCGGATTTCATTCCGTCAAGCTTGCCCCATCTCTTAAGGGAACCCTT
>JAILBX010000188.1 GCA_024680675.1 Lachnospiraceae bacterium
CTTCCGCTGTATTGAAAATAAAAAAGCAGCATGAAGTATATGCAAAGAAAAAGAGCAGTCTCAAAAAGAAGCAGCCTTCCGCCCTTCCCCCTCCTAAATCCCTCTGCAAAGGAAAGGACTATCAGCATAAGAGTAAAGACAAGCAGGGGAGTAATATTGAAGATATCCTTATATATATTGAAGGCAAAGGCCTTAAGGAGAGAAATGTCAAAGGGCCTTTTTTCACCTTTTTTTACAAGCCCGGACATTTTCTCTTTTGGTATCACTTTGTCATCTCCAAACTGCCAGGTCAGATATAAAAGAGCATCATTCTCAGATATTCCCTCCTCCCTTAGAAGCTTTTCATTGCCATTAAAGTCCATAAGGTCGTATCTGTAATCAAGAAGCTCCATACGGCTTTTATTGTAGCTTATAAAGCTCTTCCATTCACTGTCTGAATCATAAAGTCCCTTATTATAAAAAATACAGGCAAATACAAGAAGGATGATCGGCAAAAAGGCCTTTAGGCAGTTTACTGTCAAAAGCCCCATCCTCTCCCTTCCTTCTCTCTTAAGAAGCCTGCTAAAAGCACCCGTCAAAAGGGCCGAAAGAGCAAATATCCCTGCCAGAAAAAAAGAGCTGTCCCTTAAAAGGGCTCCAAAAAAAAGGAGCAGGGAAGCAGGTATAAGTCTTTTTAAGTCAAGCCTTCTTCCCTTATCAAAGGCTCTAAGGACTTCATCAAGAATAAGGGCAAAGCCTGCTGTTGAAGCTGCCAAAGCAGTCTTTGAATACTGAAGAGAAACATAAAGCTCATAAAAAGAGGCAAGAATAAAAAGAATGCCAAGTCCTCTTTTTTTACTATATTCAAATATCAAAAAGCTAATAGCCGTCAATGCCCCGAAAACAAGTATATACTGAATGATACTGTGCCATCTGAGAGCAGGAAATAAAGCCGATAAAAGGCTTAAGAGCTTCCCGTAGAGAGCATTTGGATATATTACATGAAAGTCCCTTTTCCCAAAGGCTCCCTCGGCTATCATGGCTATAAATGCATCATCATTCTCTTCAAAAAAGGGTCTGAAGAAAATAAGAGATGAAATAAGAGCCATAATATTTATCATAAAGGCAAATATTAAATTATCCTCTTTTATTCTTTTTATCATTATAACTCTACCTATTTTGCGATGATGGAATAGATCCCGTATACTATGGGAATGAAATACATAATGCAAAGCAGTATAAAGAAGCCGAACATGTAAAGAGGCGTCAGCCAGTTTTCCACATCCTTGCTAAGAAGGTTAAACTCATCCCTTATAAACTTGCTTTTTGAATTCTTAAGAGCCCCATAAAGCACTAAAAGGATCAGACCTCCAAAGGACAGTACAGCCCCTATACCCATTCCCTTGGGAACAAAGCTCATGCTTATCCTGTTTGTCCCGCTGTAAAGGGGGATAGCAGTAAACAAGCCGTTATAGGAATAGGCTATATTTGACTTCTTGTCGTTTATCTTAAACTCCCAGCCATCATCATAAGCAAGGGGTAAGATAGCAACTGCGCTGCCGTTTGCCTCATCCACCTCTATGGAAAAGTCAAGGCTCCTCTTTCCTGCTATAACGCTGCCCTCCTTTTCCTCATAGCCCTCGCAGAGAAGCTTAAGCTTATTCAGATCAAGCTCACTTATGAAAACCGGCTTTTCCTTTAATTCCTCTGAAACAGTGCAGTCAACGGTGATCATTACATTTTCGTTTTCAAAGCTTCCAAGATAAACTGCATTGTTATTAAAGTGGGCAGGATAAAGATAATTGTCAGGCTCCTTTATGGAGGGTATCTCTATAACCCTTGTCTCATCCTTGTCATAGCAGGTTATGGTAACATTCTTATCCTCGGTATCATAGCAGTTGCCTGTGTAATAGAGGGCCTTCTTCCCGACCACATTCACATTCACGCTGGTCCTCTTCACATCGGGCATGCCCCCTTCTCCCTTTATCTCCTGAAAGCTTATGCCTGAGCTTTCATCCACCAGCTGACCGCTTCTTACTATCCAGGAGGCTATGCTTAACTCCTCCTCGGTATCGGCCCCTGTCATGGCTCTGAATATCTGATTCTGATAATTTACCATATCCTTTGACTCCATCTCTGAATTAAAGATAGCGTTTGAATAAAGGGGTATGATAAATGGCAGCTTATAACGGGTCTTATAATGATAAAAGGTCTTTTCCTCTCCTGTAAGATGATCCACCACAAGCTTGCAGGAATCCACCTTTTCATACAATTCCTCATCCAGCTCCTTAAAACTGATAATGTCCTTAACTCCTATAAGAGCATCGGTAAAGGCTGTTCCCCCGGCATCCAGTATCCTGGTGAACTGGATACTGTAGCCCCACTTTGCCGCATCCTCCTGGGTGGCCTTTGGCACAAGATGGGTCCAGTTTGATAAAGCAGCCCTCCTTAATACAAGTCCGTAGTTTGCGTTCAGACTTTCATCGGGGTTCTTTATCCTGTGGAAAACCTCATCCTCAAGATCAAAGTTTTCCATAAGCTGCTCACATATCCTTATGTATTCTCCCTCCTGCTCCGGTTCTTCACTGTAACCGCTTACATATCCCGGCCTTCCGTACATGAAATGTCCAAAGCAGAGGAGCTCGGTACATAAAATGATTATAGCTAAGGAAAAGTGCCTTGCGGACTTCCAGAAAAGCAGTAAAACATAGATGATAAAGCTTATGAGCATCATTAGCCCGGTTATATGAAAGGCTGTTCTTAAAAGAATGCCTCTATGGTTACTGTAGAGATATACAAAAAGGATAAAAAGGATCACAGGGATCACAAGTCCCACAAGGGAAACCCTTTCAAATTCACTCTTCACAAGATCCTCCGCATATGTACAGCAGAGCATGGCCAGAACAAAGTAAATTATAAAGCCGTTTCTGATGGGATACTGAACATAGGATCCAAAATGCCATATCAGGTTTACGCTTTCCAGGAAGAGCTCAAGAAGCATGACAAATAAGAGAGAAAGGGTCATAAAGCTCCTCTTCCTTCCTCCTCTGGCCTTGAAAAATCCCACAAAGATAACCGCAAGGGGAAGACTGGCATTTAAAAGTGACCACCATCTGGTGGTATAGGCAGGAGTGACCTGGGAAATTATGGCCTTATACTGTGAAAGAAGGCCTCCTGTGTTTTCATTTGAAAATCTTGCGGAGGATAAGGTCTGGCTAAGCTGAGGGATCATGATCACGCTGGAAAGCACAAGGGCAAAGACTGTTCCTGCAAAAAGCTCCATTATATAGATCCTCTGCCTGTTTTCCGGACTTACATAAATCTTCTCTCTGGCTATTATAAAGCCTGTATAAAGCAAAAGGAAAAGTAAGATCATAAAGCTTAAGTAGTAGCTGTTTACTGTTATGACAGTAAGAAGAGTAACATAGCCTCCTATCTTTCCCTCCTTCATAAGCCTGTCATAATAAAGCATAAGAAGAGGGAAAAAAGCTGCTATATCCATCCATTGATTTGTGATATAAAGCAGGAGCACAAAGCCGCAGAAGGCATAGCCCACAGAGATCATGGTTTCAAAATAATAGGGAAGCTTATAGCTTTTATGCACATAAATATACATTGTAAGCGTCATTACCATAAGCTTTATCCCGTGAAAGACCGAAAGGCTTTCCAAAAGACAGCTTCTCTTTATAAAGAGGAAAAAAAGGTTAAATATGGAAATGTTGCTGCAGCCGGAGGTGCTCATTACCATATTTGTACCAAGAGCGGTATAAAAATCATAGAAAAAAGCCTTGCTGCCATGGAGCATATCATAGACATGGTAATAAAAGGCCGCTATCTGCTGAGCCATATCATAATAGTCTATGGTATCCTTCCCGAAAGGGAATATTCCCTTTGAAAATAATATGATCGAATATATGACTGTAGTAACAAGCACGGGAAATAAATATCTTATAATCCCTTTTCCCCTTAATTTTTCCATTTTAACTTCCATCCCTCATTCATTTTGTGATCAGTATCAACAAGTTCCCCGTTTTCATCATACATCGGATGAACCATTACCTCAACCTTTTTTGACCTTAAAAGAGCTTCAAGCCTTTTATCATCAAAGGCGCAAAAGCTTAAGATATCTGTATAGGAGCCAAAGAGATCTGTGCTGTCCCCCGCCAGCTTTTTCACCTTATTGTTATATGACAGCTTGTATATCCGGTTTAAGATATTCCCCCCCTTGTACATATTCCTGCTAAGCCTTAGATAGTCCAGTCTATAGGTCCCTGACAGCCTTTTTAGGGCCTGAAAAACAGGGTAGTTTGTATGCACATGGTGATGAGAATCTATATGCAGCCTTTTGAAACCATAGTCTTTAAACTTATCTATCTGAGCTCTGAACTCAGCCTCTATCTGGGCTATGGTCTGCTCATCCATATAAAGCCTGTACTTTAAATTGTGATAAAAGGCCGCATTAAAGCTTCCGTCCTTAGAACAGATAAGGGGGTTATTCTTTATGTCCCCGCTTAAAGGAAAGCCTTCGGTTAAGTTAAGATGAAGACCTATCGCTTCTATATTACTCTCCTTTGCCAGTCTTACTGCCTCCTCGGCATAAGGCATATTGACCATTAGAGTCGTGGAGTTTATGTAGTTTTTTTCAAAGGCTTCAAGTATGGCCTTAGTGGTGGCTTCATCCTTTCCAAAGTCATCTCCGTTTACTATAAGTGGCATTTCCTTTTCTCCTGACATTGAAAGATTACCCATTATAAGTTATATTGATATAAGTCTATAAATAAGCAACTCTTTTTATTATAGCATAAAAAACAGTCTGTGAAAGTCGGAGATATTATGAAGAAAGAAAGATTAGAAAAATACCTGCCTCCCATGCTTTTTGTGGTTTCCTCCCTGATCCTTTTGTATAAATGCTTCTACAGCTTCTGCTGGTCTGATGAGACCTTTTATTTCTCAACGGCCTACAGATTCCTTCAGGGGGACAGCATCTTTAAGCATGACTGGTTTCCAACCCAGCTTTCCTCTCTGATACTTTTGCCCTTTTTCTATATCTACATACTTATAAGCGGGCAGACTACGGGAATACTTCTTTATTTTCGTATACTCTTTGTGATCTTTTCAACCCTTAATGCCCTGGTATCATTTTTACTTTTAAAAAAATCCACGGGCAGCTTTACTGCAATGGCCTATGCTCTCTGCATAATGTTTTATACCCATTTGAATATAGCGACCCTTTCCTACTATACCATTTCAACCCAGTGCTTTCTTTTGACAATGGTACTTATTTACAGCTATACAAAAAGTGAAAGGAAGAGAAATTATCTTTTTTATGCGGGTATAAGCTATGCTTTGTCGGTGCTTGCCCTTCCCACCATGGCAGTGGGCTACCTCTTAACGGTAATTACCCTCCTTTTACTGCTCTTATATAAGAAGCTTATGCCCCAGGGTCCCTTTTCCTCCTGCATAGACAAGGAGCTGCTTCTTGATATACTTAAATACACCCTTGCAGGCATAGTGATCCCTGCCATTTTCTTCTTTATATTTTTGTACAGTAACGTATCCATATCCGACTTTATAAGGAGCATACCCTATGTTCTTTCGGATGATGAGCATGGAACAAGCTTTATTTACCCCTTGAAAAAGTTTTTTATAGGTATCAATGAATCCTTTGCTATCTATGCCTATTTATATTATCTACTTATACTTATATGCTTTTCTTTCAGAAGGATACTTATAAGGGATAAGGGACCTCTTGTGGTTTTGACCCTTGATCTTTTGCTTTTCATCCCCTGCCTTACAAAGGTCATACCCCATACAGGCTATATCTTTACCCTCATAGCCCTCTTCTCCCTGCCCCTTTTCTTTATGACAAAAAAGCCGGATCTTCCTGCTTTCTTTATAATCTTTATTCAGGGACTGATCTTTTCTCTTGTTTACAGCTATTCTTCAAATGGTTATCTCTATATCCTTTCAATGGGACACTTTATTGCTTCTGCCGCCGCCTTCATATTCATAAAGGATTTCTTATGGGAGCTTAAGGAGCTTATAGGAGATGAGAAGGGATCCCTGCTTCAAAAGCTTCCCTCCATTCTCCTCTTTACCTTGTTTACTGTTACCTGTCTTACAACCATAACTCTCAGGCTTACAAATATATACAGGGATGCCCCCATGCATAAGCTGACGGAAAGAATAAGCGATGGGCCCGCAAAGGGGCTTTATACAACAAAGGAGCACCTTAGAAAGTATGAAACAGTCCTTGATACAATAAACAACTACTGCAAAAAAGACAGCCTTAAGGTATGTAAAAACGAAACTCTGCTTTTGTCAAAGCTTCTTCCCTTTGGCTATCTTTACAGCGACTTAAAGGTTGCTGCTCCCACCACCTGGCGAAATAAGATGGACAGTGAAAGACTTATGGAATACTATGAATTAAATCCCGACAGATTTCCCGATGTGGTGCTTATATTAAATAAAGAATACGGATCCTATGACAGCTGCGGAGATGTGGAGTCAGACCCCATACCCAATGAAAACAGCCTTAAGGGAGAATTAATGGACATCCTTAATTCGGATAAATATGAAAGGATAGAATGCGAATGCGGTATCATCTACCGTCTTTGTCCTTAAGACCCAGCGCTTCACAGACCTTGACATAAAGGGTAAATACCATGAGAGGAAGGACCTGGAGAAGGACTCTGTTTCCCGAATCTCCCGCCCCCTCCTGAAGGTTATTCCCCCTTGCGAAGCTGACCGCAAAGGTCAATAGCACATATCCAAGAGTAAGAAGGGTGAAATAATCAAGTCTGAAGGCACTTTTATCAAGTATAGAGCATATCAGCAGAAGAACTGTTATCCCCCCGACAAATAAAGGAAAAGGACCCCATCCTGCTCTTGTAAAGAGGTTAATAAGAAAAACCTTAAGGTTATTAATAAAAAGCTCTCTGTCATAAATCAATAAGAGAAGATTGATGGCAAGAAGTCCAAGAGTCATAAGCTTCCCTAAGTTCTTATCAAGAAATCCTATCCTTCCCTTTATAAAGAGAAGATATATAAAGGTCATAAGAAGTGCCAGAGCCTGGATCATGGCCTTTTCCCTTGTAAGGAAGGTATAGGGAGCGATTATACCAAGACTCTCTAAAACCTTATAATCATATACTATATGAAGAAGAGTAAGGGGCAGAAGGCAGAAAAGGGCAAAATCCCTGCTCTTCTTTTGAAGTATGGAAATAGACAAGAGTAAAAATATCACTATTATTATCCCCTCCATCCTTAGCATGGAGAGACAGATTATAAAGATATAAAGCAAAAGAAAGCTCTTGTCTGCCTTAGGCTCTGACTTATCATTTACTATCAGTCTGTAGGCCAGAGAAAGGGCTATGAACATATATTCCATAAAATACATATTTGCCATTACCCATCTTGAAGCTATGAAAAAGGGCATGGCGGTGGCTAAGGACAGACTTCCTGCCATAGCTGCAATAAGAGCGATTTTTTTATCTGCTTTACATAAGTATACAACTCTGTAGCAGCAATAGAAAAAATAGGCTATAAAATTCAGATTAAAGAAGGTGAAGATACCAAAGCTTTCCCCAAATCCGAATAAATGGGAAAGGCTTCCTATGACTGCCGCTCCAAGACCCACATCCGTTAAGAATACGTTATATTCCCTCTTTAAGCAGCCATATCTTACTATGGCCTTGGAATAGAGATTAAAATAGTACATGGAGTCGTTTGAAAGGCTGACGGATATGATCCCCACAGTTGATATAATGGAAAGGAGCAAAAGAGCTGCTATAGCAATAAAGAAGATCTTTCTCTCCTTAGGGGACTTTTCCTCAGCTCCCTTTTTCTTTAACCTTTTTATCGGATTATTTTTTGATAAAATACAAAGCATGAGCCCTGTCATTAAAAAGGCCAAAAAAATATGCCTCCTTGAAAAACCAAGGTCAAATACCAAAAGGATATATCCTATGATAACGTAAAGAGAAAGGCCAAAGGGAAAGGCCAAAATATGCCTTAATATCATATCTCCCCTTAGATCAAGAAGCCACTGAAAAAAATAGCCCGCAAAATAGACAGCGATGATAAGAAGGACCTGTCTTATGATATATTCCGTATGAAACTTAGCAAGATAGTTATTGATAAAGGCTTCCATTTGCTATATTTTCCTCATAGTAGGTTTTTGTCATAACATATATATTTTCCTCTTCCACATCCTTAGAAGAATCCCACCATATGACCAGATCCTTTGCTGTGGAAATATCCTCTCCCTTACTGTCCTTTTCAACATTTAAGTAAGCGTAGATCTCCTTCAGATAGTCGGAATAATACCAGTAATAAGTGAAATAGTTTCCAAGCTCCTCAAGGAAATCGTTCATTATAAAGCTGTATCTGAACATATCATTGGCGTAGCCTAAAAGCTCAAAATCCGAAGCTATCTTCTCTTTTGGAAGGAAATAGCTGTTCATGCTCTCATCCTGTATTACCTTAGCTCCCGCAAAATCCGCAAAGTTCACCATATTGACCACATGGTAATAGGCATAAAGATAATCCTTGCCCTCTGCCTTGGCCTCATCAATGGTATATCTGTCATTTTTCATATAAACATTCTTATCCTTAAGAAGGACCTGAAGAAAGCTGTCGGGATACTCCCCCTTTTCAAGAAATTCCTTCTGGTAAAAATGCTGGTTGGTGGGCCTGTAAAAGGGTACTATAGTGGAAGAAAGCTTAAGATCGTAAATAAGGTTAAAGCAGCACATTAAGGCTGCATAGGATAAAAAGATCACTTTTCTGTATTCTTTTTTTATTATAAGAAGCACTGCAGCTATAAGTGTCAGTGCCAGAACAAATATAAGCTTCATAGAGTATCCTTCTTATCTATTCTTTATCCCCTATTCTTTTTCGGATTTCTTTTTTAAGATCATTCTCACTGTAATGAAAAGACCCTTTAGTATCTTATAGTTAAGAGCAAGATGAATAAGGAAGACCAAAAGCCCCACAATACCTGACATGATCTGATCACTGCTTATGGTTGCGTAAAAGGCATAGGCAGCATAGAGGAGCATGGATATAAAAAAGGGCTTAAGATTATAGTTTACGGGATAGCATTTCTTTGAAAAATAAGTTCCAAGGATAAAATAAACTATATAGGTAACCGCCGTTGCAAGGGCAGCTCCGATACCCTTATATCTTGGAACAAGGATGGAATTTCCTATAAGATTGCAAAGTATGGCAACAACAGAAGCATAGTTAAAATATTTTGTCCTGCCTACAAATTTAATTCCCTGCCCCGTCATTTCAAATAATATGCTGAGAACCGGCATAAGGGAAAGGAAGGGTATGATCCTTATGGCCTCCCTGTAGCCCTCTCCCAGAATAAGGACAATGATCCCTCTGAATATGGTAAGCATAAAGGCCGCCGACATACACAGAAACTGAACCTTTTCAAAGGTGTCCATAAAAAAAGCCTTACACTCATTTTCCGAATCCTTTTCATATTTTTTCATGGCTATGGGGGACCAGAAGGCCACGAAGGTTATCTTCACCGTAAGAAGTATTGTCATTATCTGCATTGCGGCAGAATAAATGCCGGTTTCATGGTAGCCGTTAAAGATCTTTATGGACCATCTGTCCATGGAAGACAAAAGCCACTCCATTAAAAGCATGGGGATAAAGGGAATACCGTATCTCAAAAGATCGGCCTGGCTGACCTTATGGGGAAGAGGCTTAATATCCCTTGTAATGAAAAAGTATCTTATAAGCAGACCTGCAGTCACTATACAAAGGGGCAGAGTCAGGGCATATAAGACCACTCTGAAATCATTCCCCAAAAGATAAACAAAGAGAAAGACAAAGCTTATATAAAGAAGCTTGGAAAGAATATTAAGATTTGAATAAAGCTTGCCGTTTTGCTCCATCCTGATATTTAAAAACATGAATCTCTCAAACACCGAGGTCACCGTGTAGGCCACCACCAGAAGAGTTATGTCAACCGATGTCCGGCCAAAGAGGAAATTATTACAGTAGCCTGACAAAAGACAGTAAATAAGAGATAATACCATAATTAAAATAAAGGGATATTTAAAGCATTGTAAAAGGAGAGTCTTTCTGTTGACTCCCTCCTTATAAAAGAACCTTATATAAGACTGGTCTAAGCCCAATATGGCAAAAATATATATTATGGATACAACCGAGGTAAACATGGCAGTCCTGCCATATTCATCAGCGGTCATCACTCTGGTTATCAGGGGAAGTGAAATAAAGCCTAATAATAAAACCACAAAATTGCCATAAAAATATTCAATGAAGCTTTTTAAAAGACTGTTTTTTTTATTTGTCATCTTTTCTTGCATGGTTTACTGTGTCCACAAGATAGGGGGGTCTGTTCCTCGAAGCATCCAGGGCTCTCCAGATATACTCACCTAAAACGCCTAACATAAGCAGTATCAAACCGGATGAAAATAAGACAAGACACATGATGGATGCCCAGCCCTGTATAGGTGTTCCCACTACTATCCTTTCAATTATAACTGCGATTATCCATATAAAAGCGATGCCGGCAAAGGCAAAACCAAGGCCTGACATAAATCTCACCGGAAAGTAGGAAAAGCTCATCATGGAATCCACCACAAGCTTTACCTTTTTAGAAAGTGTCCACCTTGATTCTCCTATCTCCCTGTCCTTTCTGTGGAAATAAACAAGCTTTGGCCTGAAGCCAACCCAAAGGACCTGAAGAGTCAGGGCCGAATTCTTCTCATCAAGCATGAGCAAAACCTTTATGACCTGCCTGTCCAAAAGATAGCAGTCAAAGCCTCCATGGGGCATATTCTTATCTATGACCTTTCTGACAATGGCATAGTAGAGGTTTGCAAAAAATTTCTTTATGGCGGAATCGTCTCTTTCCTTTCTTACGGCTATGACCACCTTGTTGCCCTGCTTCCAGTTTTCATACATCTCAAGTATAAGCTCGGAATCCTCCTGAAGATCCGCCTGCTTTGTAACGGCGCAGTCTCCGCTGCAATTGGCCAGCCCCGCAAGTATGGCAGCATGCTCTCCGAAATTTCTTGAAAGCCTGACACACTTGACGTTCTCATCCATATCCCTTATTTTATTCATTATCTCCCAGGAATTGTCACCGGATCCGTCATCCACAAAGACTATCTCATAGTCTCCAAGCTTCCCCAGGATCTTTTCCTTCATATCTTTATATAAAAGCTCCAAAGTGTCTGAATTATAGTACACCGGAACTATGATCGATATCCTGCTCAAACTATCTTTCTCCCATCATTTTCAAATACTCATCATAATCTCTGATATATTCGTTGCCGTCATAGTGCTCACTGGCCAGAACAAGAAGCACCGAATCCTCGGAAAAGTCATACATATCCTTCCAAAGCATAGGCGGAAGGTATAAGCCCATTCTCGGTCTGTCAAGCAAAACGATATCCTGTTCCTTTCCATTATCGATCTTAACCTTACTGGAGCCTGCAACATTTATCAGGACAAAATGAGTCCTCCTGTTTGCATGTCTTCCCCTTATAACAGTTGAGTCACTGCCATAGATATAGAAGACCCTCTTTACATCAAAGGGAACATCCCAGCCGCCGCATTCTGCCACCACAAGATTCCCTCTTTCATCTCCGAATTCTCCAAATTCAATTATTCTGTAATTATCCTTTATACTCATTTAATACCTCTATAACCCTATCCTGCTCTTCTTTATATATACCATTATACATTGGAATTGAAAGAAGCTGTCCGGCATAGCTCTCAGTTATGGGGAAGGAGCCCTCCTTAAAGCCTAAATAAGCATAGGCTTCGGAAAGATGGGGCGGAATGGGATAGTGGATGATCGTATTTATTTCATTAGCCTTTAGATATTCCATGAGCTCATCTCTCTTCTCTGTCCTTATAACATACTGATGATATATATGATCGCAGCCTTCTCTCTTTTTGGGCAGCTTTATAAGAGGATTCTTTATAAGCTCATCATACCTCTTTGCAACCCTTATCTTTTCTTCATTAAGCTCCTTTGCATGCCTTAGCCTGACACTTAAAAGCCCTGCCTGAAGCTCATCAAGTCTTGAATTCATTCCCACGACCTTATTATGATATCTCTTCTCACTGCCATAATTTCTGAGGATCCTTATATTGTCCGCTATATCCTTATTATCGGTAACAATAGCCCCCGCATCTCCAAAGGCGCCTATATTCTTTGAAGGATAAAAGGAAAAGCAGCCCACATCTCCAAAGCTTCCTGTTACCTTTCCCTTAAAGCATGAGCCATGGGACTGGGCACAGTCCTCCACCAGCTTAAGGGAATGAGCCTTACAGATCTCTACCACCTTATCCATCCTTGATGCCTGTCCGTAAAGATGAACAACCAAAACCGCCTTTGTTTTGTCTGTGATCTTTTCCTCTATCTTATCTGCATCAATATTATAATACTCATCGGGCTCCACAAAAACAGGTGTCGCTCCGTTTATTGTTATACCCATTACACTGGCTATATAAGTATTGCCCTGAACGATAACCTCATCACCCTTACCTATCCCCAGGGCTCTGAAGGCCAGTATCAAGGCATCCAGACCACTGGCAAGTCCCACAGCATATTTTGAACCGGTAAAGGCCGCAAAGCTTTCCTCAAAGGAGGAAACCTCCTTACCAAGGATATACCAGCCGGATCTCAAAACCTCCAGAGCCTTATCCTCAAACTCCTGCTGGTATTTAAAAAAACCTCTGTCAAGTCTGTTTGTCTGTATCATTTTTTAATACCTCATCATAAAGGCTTAAATGTCTTTTAATATGGACATCAAGCACGTAGTTTTCCCTGTACCTCTTATAAAAGAATTCCTTATCCCTGTCAAGCTCCTCCTTGTCTGAAGAAAGCCTCTTTATCCTTTCGGTAAACTTAGTAAGGTCATCCTTGCTGTAGAGATTTTCCTCCTTGCCGATAACCTCCTTAAGACCTCCTACAGAGGTGGACACCACAGCGCATTTTCTGCTCATGGCTTCCACTGCAGCCTTTCCAAAGGATTCAAAGCTTGAGGACATTACAAAGACATCGGGAATATAATAATAATCCGCCATTTCCTTTTGGGAAAGATCCTGAAGATATAAAAGATTTTCCTCCCCTATGGAATCTGCTATACCCTTCTTTATGGATTCAACTATCTGAAGGTCCTTTTTCTCATAAACAGATATAACAAGGGCCACCTTAAAGGAAATCCCGGCATCCTTCAGACTCTTTACAAGCACAGGAACAAGGTCCCAGTCCTTTTCTTCGGATATCCTGCCGGCAAAGCCTATGATAAAATCGTCCTCCTTAAGGCCATAGCCCTTTCTCATCATATCCCTTTTACCCTCTTCGTAATCTGAAAAGGAATTTGAGATGGTATTTGGAATGACCCTTATATTGACAGGAAGCCCTTCCTTATCCCAAAGGCTTTTATTAAAGGCTGTGGTACATATCATGGCAGAAGCCCTGCTAAGTGTCTTTTTCATAAAATACTTGGAATGGCTTCTGTAACCGTAGCATAAGCCCCTGTCGGTATAAATAAAAGGGATATTTCTAATGGCAGCCCTTTTACATATAAAGCCAAAGCTGATAAGGGATTCTGACATTGAAACATGGATAAGATCCGGCTTTTCCCTTTTTATAAGTCTGTAGAAATCATTTATTCTCTTTAAAAAATTAAGGACTCTTAATACTATATTATCCTCTCTGTTCTTAAAGGAGGAGTACTCAAGCACCCTGTAGGGCATTTCCAAAGGACTGTGAGTCAAAAGCTTCGGACAGATCACAAGAGCTTCGTAATCTGTAGGAAGAAGTCCTTCGCATAGGGTCTGGGTAGACATCTGCCCCCCTCCGGGAAGATCTAAAGGATATTCCATAAGATAAACTATCTTTTTTTTCATTTTATCTGTCCCTGTACCAGTTGTTTTTAAGCTCCTCTGCCTTACTGCAGGGGCCCTCTTTAATGCTTGTGTCCCTGCCCTGACTTAAGTCAGAGTAAAGCCTTAGGACATTTCTTGCAGCCACTGCAGGATTCCATAGCTTATGCATGTAAGCATAGGCCTCTTCTCCATACTTACTTATAAGAGATGGATCCTTAAAAAGCTTTTCAAGCTGCCTTTCAAGGCTCCTTACCCTGCCGCTTTCAAATAAAAGCCCTGTTTTTTCATGCCTTACAAGCCAGGGTGCCGCCCCGGGAGCATGACTGACCACACAGGCACAGCCTGCATTTAAGGATTCATATACCACAGATCCCCAGCCTTCCCAGAAATTACTGGTCATAACATATATCTTATGATCCGCCATTATATTTAAAGCTTCATCGGGAGGAAGAAAGTCCTTAAAGCTTACCCTGTCTTCAAGACCAAGCTCCTTTGTCAGCTTTAAAAGCTTTTCTCTTTCCTCTCCCTCACCTACCATGGTCAGCCTGAAATCATAGCCTTTTTTTGCCAATGCTCCCAGAGCCTTAAGAGTCAGATCAGGCCTCTTAAGCCTGAGCATCCTTCCTGTCCATAATATGGTGATCATATTTTCATCATTATATTTATCAAAAGCATATTTTCTCTTTCGATCCATAAGCTCCTTTGGATCATATTCAATATGCTTTGGAAAATAACCGAATTTATAACATTTACCGGGATAGCTTTTAAACATCTTATTATAATCCCGGCTGGTATAGGCACTGGCTGCCAGAATATATATCCTTTTCTTCCTGTTTCTTACATGGAGATGGATATATTTCTTTGTGAGCCTTGGAATAAAGAACTTGATGAAGCCTTCCTTTAAAGGCCTTTCCGAATACCTGAAGGTTATTTTGTCCTCTTTAAGTCTCTCTTCAATAAACCTTTCGGGAGCCGTTCCCATGACCACAAGATCGCTTTCAAGGCCAAGCTTTAAGGCATATTCATCATTTTTTTTATCACTGTAGGTTTTTATAACATAGGGTGGGATATCTTCCTTTCCCCAGCCCATCTTTGCTCTAAACTCCTCTATGGGCTCTGTTTCCACAAAGTGAAAACCTTCTCCCAACAGACTGTACCATTCGTCACAAAGAGCCTTCTGGTGATGGTTAAAGTAATTTGAAAAAAAAGTCAGTGTCTTAATATCCATATATCATCCTATAATAAGTTTTAAAAATTCAACTCCGAAGCATTCTACAAAATAGAAGGGTGAATAACCGTTTTCCCTGTATATCCTGTACTTGATCCGGCTTCTTTCAAGAGCATTTTTAAGGCTCCTCTCATGACTCTTCCCATTCATGGTAAAGTTGGCTATAACCTTATTTTCCACCCTGGTCTTAACCCCTGCCTTTTTAAGCTTAAGTATAAGATCATAATCATCATGGAGAGTTTCATTCCTGTAGCTGTATTTATCATAAAGCTTCTTTGTTATGAAGGTGGTAGGATGGTTCCAGTCTCTTGAGGTGGCGTATTTTCTGTTTCTTGAATGCTTTACAAAGCTCCTGCCATTTTCCATATGCATTCTGAGATCTGCATAAAAGAGATCAAAGGGGCTTTCCCTGTAGGCCTTTATAACTGTCTCCACAGCATCCTTCTCATACCAGTCATCCGAGTTTATGATACCCACAATATCTCCCTCTGCCATGGCTATTCCCTTGTTCATGGCATCATAGATACCCTTGTCCTTTTTTGAGGACACTTTATAAGCTATTCCCTTTTCTTCAAAACGATCCCTGTAGCCTTCTATGATCTTAAGAGTCGAATCTAAGGAGGCTCCGTCCACAAGGATGTACTCAAAGGGACTTAGGCTCTGGTCAAGGACAGATCTTATGGTTCTTTCAATTGTTTTCTCACTATTATAGGAAACAGTGATTATACTGACTCTTACTTCATTTATCACTGTTAAAAGCCTCCGTTGAATCCTCGGCCTTAAAGAGGACCATAATGGTTTGGAAAAGGATCTGTATGTCCTTAAAGATACTGTAATTTTCTATATACATTATATCCAGCATAAGCTTATCTCTTGAATCGGTGTTGTATTTTCCGTATATCTGAGCATAACCGGTAAGTCCTGCCTTCATCCTCAGTCTGTAGCTGAACTCAGGAAGCTTCTTTGTATAATCTTCCACATTTTTAAGCATTTCAGGTCTTGGACCAACTAAGGACATATCACCCTTTAAAATGTTAAAGAGCTGGGGCAGCTCGTCTATCCTGTATTTCCTTAAAAATTTACCCGGCTTTGTAACCCTGTCATCATCCTTTGTAAGAGATTTATTCTCAACGTTTTCCTTCATGGTCCTGAATTTATAGATCTCAAAAACCCTGCCGTTGGCAGTAGCCCTTTTCTGTCTGAATAAAACACTTCCTCCGTCATAACGCTTGATACAGATGGCGGATATAAGCAGAATGGGACTTAAGATTATTAAAGCCAGAAGAGAAATGGACATGTCCATAAGCTTCTTTATGATCCTCTCTTCAAAGGTGATAAGATGAAAGTCCCAGGTAAAAAAAGAAATATCATCAACCACCACAGCTCTTGAATTTTGCTCAAGGATATCGGGAATATGGGGATTGAAATAAAAGTTTTTAAGATTCTTGTAACAAAAATCCGAGATCCTTGTTCTTATCTCCACCGGAACCTCATAGAGGACTATAGTATCCGCCTTGAGCATTTCAGCCTCAAGCTCGTCATCATCATAGGATATGATCCCATTTACCAGATACTTCTTTTTAAAATCGGAAAGGGTTTTCTCAACCCTCCTTGCCCCCTTCATATCCCCGCTTATTATAAGGCACCTTTCCTTATCAAAGATCCAGAAATAAAAGGAGTTTCCAAAATGGGTAAGGAGGATTATTATGATAAACTGTATAATGAAAACTATAAAAAGGATCCCCACATTTTCTATTGTGAATTTCCTGTTATTGGCATCATTGGTCTTCATTATTGTAAGCTCTAAATAGGTGACCAGATCCGTTAAAATATGGGTTAGGGTCAGTGAAAAAACTGTTTCCTTTTCCTTCCTTTTACCCACCTCGTATCTTCCGTATATAAGGGAAAGTAAAAGAATGAACATAAAATAAGTTGACAAAGTTACCGCAGCAGTTCTTGAAAGTCCCATTATCTCCGGATTATCAATGGAAAATAGGAAGAAAAAAACTGCGGCATTTGCAAGATACATGATCAATGCAGTAAATATCAATATGGTATTTTTAAATTTCCTGCAAAAATCCTTCATCCTTTAGATACCTTCATATACTTCCTGTATGTATTCAACGAATCTGGTGTTTTTATCGTACTGCATTGCCCGCAGAACACACTGTTCCTTTGTAAATGCATATCCCTTGGAAAGCTCTATCTTGTCAAGACCGGCTATCACTCCCTGAATACTGTTCTTCTCAACGGAAATACCACAGGTCTCATCTATACTTTCCGGGCTTCCTCCGGTCTTATAGGTAAGAACCGGGGTACCACAGGCAAGAGCCTCAAGATTGGTGGTGGGAAAGGTGTCCTCTAAGGAGAGGTTCACATATACATCAGCCATTGAATATATGGCAGCCAGTTCTTCTATGGAATCGGTCTTAGCCAGGGTTACTATTGATTCCGGAAGCTTCTCGGCCTGTTCATCATCAAGACCTAAAAGGACTATGGCATATTTATCGCTTATTACCTTATCCAGATTTACAAACTGGGAAAGCCCCTTTCTCTCCCTCCAGGGATTTGCCACTCCAAGGAGGATTTTCTTGCCCCTTATTGACAGGGCATTTTTTAACTTGAAGATAATATTATCCCTGCTCATTTCCTCATCAACAGGTCTGAACCTGTCAAGATCTATTCCTGTGGGTACAACCACCACATGATAGTTCTTTAAAAAGGACATAAGCACCCTCTGTCTAAGCCATTCGGAAGGGGTAACTATAGTCATATTCTCAACCCCTGTAAAAAGCTCTCTTTTCAATCTGAAATTTTCTTCGGAATTATCATAGCCTAAGGACTTGGGATACTCCTCAAGCTGTTCACACTTTGAGCATCCAAGCTTTGTAGACCACTTCATGCATCCCACATATTCAAAATGGGAGCAGTGCCCCGTAAAGCTCCAGCAGTCATGAAGGGTCCAGATAATCCTTCTCCCACTGGCTTTTATATACTCAAACAACACCTTCACATTCAGATAGTATCCGTGTATGTTATGAAGGTGTATTATATCAGGATCAAATTCCTCTATTACCTCTATAAATTCCTTAGTAGCCTTAGTGGAATAAAAACCATGCTTGTCTCTGAGTCTTGTCATTGCCCCATGTACATAAACGTCAAAATCTTTTCCGATCCTGTAGGATCTTATATTCTCAGGGCATTCTCCTCTCCCATAGGCAACAAGGCAGTCGTAGCCATGCTGCTCTAAGGTTTCATACAGTCCTGCAACAAGTCTCCCGACACTGTTTCCGGGACCCACTACTGTATTAACAAGAAGAACCCTTTTATGCTCAAGGTTTCTGTTGTCATACATAAGTTCGGCCTCCTGGGGGGTATAACCGGGAGCTTCTATCACATCCTCAGTTCCAAGACCAATGTATTCATTCTCTATATTCTCGTCTAAGGAAACGGAATTAAAGTCTTTCACTAAAACCGCTCCTTTCAAATCAAAGTAAGTTATTATTCGTCATCATCCAGGTCATTTAAGATAAGGTGTATAACCCTGTCATGACCCTTGGAAAAGTCCTTGGTAAGCTGAAGCTTTCTCATCTCCTGCCTTACCTTGGGAGTTTGTATGAGCCAGTTTATTGTTGAAATAATAGTCTGCTCATCTATATTTTTTCCAATACCAAGATTGATAAATCCATTTTGAATACCGGCAAAGACATGCTCGGCTTCTCTTTCATTCTGAGCAAGAACCACTGCAGGAACTCCCATGCTGGCAAGCTCGTATACGGTTCTTCCCTGGGAGGTAACAGCCAGATCCATTTTGTTCATATAGCTGCTTACCCTTTTAACATCCCTGTGAATGAAAATATTATTTAAGCTATCATCCTTTATTAGCTCCTTATATTTGTAGGCAAAGCCTATAAGAAAGTGAAAATTGATATCAGGGTGTTCCTTATGAAGGATCTTACAGATATCATACATTCTGGCCGTGAGATTTGAAGGATCCGCTCCTCCGAAGATTATCAAAACATTTTCCACCTCTTCGGAAAAATCCTTAGGCTCCTCCTCCAGAAACTCATCTCTTATGCAAAAATATTTGGATCCATAATACTCGTTATGGAGCTTTTCACCCTTTTCATAGAGGGCATTTATTACTGCATCCGCATACTTTGCCCCCTTGCCTACGTCCTCAAAATTCACTATCCTTTTCACATATTTATTTACCATTATCATATATTCAACAGTGGTATCAAGGATATCGTTAACCAGGATGTCCGGCCTTTTTTCCTTAAGAAAGCTCTCAAGCTCCTTCTGATCCTCAACCACAACTATGGGGAAGTTTGAAGCCTGTACTCTCTCAATTCCTATATTACTTTCCTTATCCAAAATAAAGGTTATATCATGTCCCGTAAGCTTATAGGCCAGGGTTAAGCACCTGTAAACATGGCCCATTCCCAGCTCCATCTTACCTACAGTATGAAAAACTATGGTCTTTCTTCTTAAGATATTCTCACTTAATACCCAGTCGGAGTAGGTGTCTATATCCACTGCCTCATCCTCGGATATCTCGAATATATTAACATTATTTCCTATTCTGCCCTCTTTGCTTACGCATTCCCTTTTGGTTATAAGGAAGCCTCCGGTTTCGGTATAGTTGGGAGGGAGCTCCTGGGAATTAAGCCTCTTTTCATAATTCTTTACTATCTTTCCATCCTTCATTCCCCAGGAAAGATGAGGCTTGTTCATGGCAGATATTATAGTATCATAGCCTGAGCTTTCAAAAAATTTTATAGCACTTTCCACCGTCTCCTTTTTAAGGGTGGGGGAGGTTGCCTGCATGGTTATTACCGTGTCATATCTTTTATGATTTTTCTCCTCCATATAGAGAAGGGCATGATAGATAACGGGATCTAAGGTCACGTTATCAGCTGCCAGCTCTGCCGGACGGTTAATGACCTCTACTCCCCTTTTCTTAACGATGCTTCCAAGCTCTTCATCATCGGTTGATACGGCAACATCCACATCCATATGCTCCTTAAGAGCCTTGGCATTTTCTATGGAATAAACGATAAGGGGCTTCCCGCACATAATACGGACATTTTTTCTTGGTATTCTTTTTGAACCGCCTCTTGCGGGAATCACTATCAATGTTTTCATATTTAATATATTTCCTCTCCGAATCCGTGGATCCCCTGTATCGCATATCTCAGACGGAGACTATCTGCCTTTCGATCTGGATAACGAAGGCAGTCTCCGTCTGAGATCCATTATATCACGTCTGTATATAAAAGCAAAAATGCTAAATATAATAACTGCATATCCATACCTTAAAAGCCTTATCTTAATATCATCCCCATATAAGACAATAAAGGAAAGACCAATTAGAATAATAGCAAAAAGGATGGCAAAAAGATAGACATTATCATAAACCTTTTCTTTAATGATGAAGGTGACTGCCAGATAATGAAGGATCATAAGAGCTATATAGCTTATAAGAGTGGTATAGGCTGCCGCCGTATATCCGAATCTGGGGATCGCAATACTGTTTAATACATAATTGAGCAGGGCAGCAAAGCATGAGCTTACAGCTATAATCGGAGTCCTTTTATAAAAGAGCTCCACATTTACATAGTTGGTATAAAGATACTGGGCAAAGCTTCCAAGAGCAACGGGGGGCACCACATATTTGGCCACCCAGTAAGCCGGTGAGGAGGGCGAAAGGACCATAAGCGCCTCCGGAGCCACAGCAATAAAGGCAAGAGTGATAAAGGAACCAAGAACCACTATCTTTTTATTTATCTTCTTTATCTCTTCTCTTTTTCCCTCGTTAAGCTGGTCGTTAAACCAGGGAAGCCAGGCCTGACCTATGGCATTTGTAAAGATCGCAAGCAGGGTTGCAAAGCTGTAGCCGAAGGTATAAAGACCTGTATCCGACTCACCGCAGTAATTCTTTATCATAAGTCTGTCCACCTGAGCCAGTACCACAAGGGCAAAGGCATGGGGGATCATGGGAAGACCGATCTTAAGGGCATAGGACCAGTATTCCTTAACATAGAATCTCTTTCCTTTAAGAAGGATCCTTATGTAGAAAAGAAGGCCCATTATAAAGGTGGGAAGCAGGGTTCCAAGGATCTTTCCCACATATCTTCTGTCATTAAAAAGGAGCATAAGGCTTATGGAAAATACTATGGTCCCTATACAGGTGATGACAGAGATAAGTATATTTGCCTTGTACTTATACTCATACCTGGTCTTTTGAAGTGTATATTCCACAGAAGGGGAAAAACAAAGGTAAACAAACATTACCATGACCAGGGGAACCTCATATTCCATAAATTCAGACAGCTGATTTCTGAATATAAAGGCAAGTATAAGGACAATAAAGGCAAAGGAGCTTGACAGACCCTGAAGGGCCGAAAGATATTCGTCAAACTTATCCTTAAAGTCGATCTTTGCCCTGCCTATACTGTATACCACGCAAAGGCAGGTGACTATATTTATAAGCTCTATCCAGGTATTGAAGGTATTTGCCAGACCATAATCTCCCGTGGATAACATACCCGTGTAGATAGGGGTTGTTATTATGGCAACGGCCCTTATGGATATACTGGCTATTGTGTACCATAACCCGGACTTTAATACTTCTCTCTTTAAAGACATGCCTAATCCTCAAACTTTATCATATCCTCGGTAAGAATGGTATCCTCAGGAATATCCACCAAAGCCTCCTTACCAACAAGCTCCATAAGCCTGTCGGGAGTGATCCCCACACCGGGACGTTTATAGGTCAGCATACTCTCATCTATGGTATCACCGGCCTTTATATCAAGACCTGCCACTATAGACCTTCTGGCATTCATTCTTGCTAACTGTTCTGTCTCAAGGCAGCAGATATCCTTATTACCTCTTATAAGATCCAAAAATTCTATACCCTCAAGAATTCGCCTTGCATCAGCAGGATCCATGGCATGGTAGTGGTCATTTCCCTTAAGGGTCTTATCCAGGGTAAAATGCTTTTCAACCACCTTAGCTCCCAGATTGTAGGCAGTCTTTATAACATCACAGCTTTCCGTAGGCTTGGTATGGTCTGAATAGCCTATATAAAGGTGAGGAAACTGGTTCTTAAGGGAAGCTATCTTTAAAAGATTGGCATCCTTAAAGGGAGTGGGATATTCAAGCACACAATGCATAAGGATGATAGGCTCCTCATTATAATTTCTTATGGTATCAACTGCAGCCTCTATCTCTGAAAGCTCGGAAGCTCCAACAGACATTATTATTGGTTTGTTCTTTTTTGCCTGATACTCTATAAAGGGCAGGTTTGAAAGATCTGATGAGGATATCTTATAAACCTCCATAAGCTCATCCAGATAATCCGCCGAATCAAAATCAAAGGCAGTGGAAAGAAACTCAATAGACAAAGAGTCGGAATACTCCTTAAGCTCCTTATATTCCTCCCTTCCAAAGCTGTCAAACTTCTTAAAAAGCTCATACTGACTTGTAGTTGGCTCCTCATTTGTATCCCAGTATGATGGGGACGCCTTTGCAGCAAGCGTGGATGCCTTATAGGTCTGAAACTTAACGGCATGGATCCCGGCATTTTTTGCCTCAAGGATCATTTTCTTTGCCGCCTCCATAGGGCTTATGCCTTCCTTCCTTGCGATATCGTAGTAGTTAACTCCGATCTCTGCTATAAGAACGAATCTGTCCTCCATTAGCCTGCTAATTATTGTACTGTCCATTTCTCCTCCTGTTTTAAAATTTCTGTAATTCTCTTATATGCTGAATTTTCTTATTTAACTAAACTTAAGTCTCCCCCGCATTATAAGCCCCGGTTTATTCTTCCAAAGACTCTCTGTCCTTTTTCCACTGACTGTAGCCGAATCTGTAGAAATTCTTAAGCTCCTCGATATTCTTTTCAAACTTTTCTTCCTTCTCCTCCTTGCCTGCAAGGATCTTTTCGGCCTTGGCCATAAGATAAAAGAGGTCGATCTCAAAGCCTATATCCTTAATTGTCTGAAGATAGGCTGCGCAGGAATGGATATTGTCTATATCCCCAAACTCACTTATAAGCCCCGGAAGATCCTCGAATTTTTCAACCTTTGTTATGCCATCCACCAGCTCAAAGGGTACATCTCCGAATATCAATGACCTTCTTCCCATTAAAGCCTCTTCAAAGGCTGTGGTTCCCACTATTGTCACGACTCCCTTTGAGTTTATTATCCAGGGCTTGGGGTCATGGTAATAGTTGACCTGAACAAGTCTTACATTGTGAAGCTCCTTGACCTTCTTATAAAACTCAAGTCCCCTTTCTCCAAGCATGGCCTGATGCTCCTTAACGTAGAGCTTCCAGCCTGCCGGTAAAGAC
>JAILBX010000194.1 GCA_024680675.1 Lachnospiraceae bacterium
TATCTTCAAAGCATGCAATTGCAGGTGTTTCACAGACTCTTGCTTTAGAACTTGCCACCACCGGAGTCAATGTTAACTGTATCTGTCCCGGACCCGTAGATACCGAGATGATGAGAGATATAGAGCAGAAGGCTTTAGGCGATGCTGTTAAGACTGAGGATGCAATAAAACAGTTTGCTGCAGGCACTCCCAACGGAAGATATGCCAAGGCTGAAGAAGTTGCAGCCTTATCTGTATTTATGGCGTCACCTCTTGTCAGCCATATTACCGGAGATCTTATAAACATCGATGGTGGTGTTGCTGCAACCGGAAGATAAACACTTAGCTTTAATTAAAAGCAAAGAAGCCGTAACAAAAAAGACCCGGCCCGAAAAAGAGGCTGAGTCTTTTTTGTATGATAAGCTTTAATGTATAATGATCTCATATTCATGTATATTGGATGAATCTGCCTCTGCCATATTGATTCCGTATTTATCCGGCAGCTCGCCTGTAAAGCCTTTGTTATCACATCTGCCAAGCCAGGGCTCCAGACAGATATAGGATGCCTTTGATGAAGGCTTTGACCAAAGGCCGAAGCTTTTAAAGCCTTTACAGTTTAAGGTAACATAGGCTTCTCCCTGTGGTGTACAAAGACTTATGGTCTCGATCTGATTATCATCAAATACAAGGGCATCCTCATCAAACAGGCCCTCCTTTATCTCAAGATAACCCTTATCAAGCTTTAATTCTCTGGGATTTTCATAATCTATCTCCCTTGTTTCAGGCAGGATAAGCAGATAGCTTAATTTATCCCTGTCAAACTTTATCTTATAACCATTTCTTGACTCTTCCCCATTTATTGGACAAGTAAAGGCAGGATGACCTCCTATGGAATAATATAAGGGGTCTGTTTTTGATGGATTCTTTACCTCCCAGATAACCTTTACAGACTTCTTTAAAAGGACATGACTTATTATAAGCTCAAAATCAAAGGGATAGATTTTCTTTGTCTCCTCATTGGATCTCAAAAGGTAGCTTACCCGATCCTCCTTTTTATCTAACAGCTCAAATTCCATATCCCTTGCAAAGCCATGTGAAGTCATTGTATATGTTTTTCCCCTGTATCTGTACTCCTTATTTATGACACTTCCCACAAAAGGAAAAAGCACAGGGGCATGCCTTGCCCAGAATTTGGGATCAGCCTGCCAAAGCATCTCCTTATCATTCTCCTTGTTAATAATGCTTGAAAGCTCGGCCCCAAGGGAAGCTACTCCTATTTTAAGATATTCGTTTTCAAGATATACCATATCAATGACCCTCCTTATACTTTACCGGAAAATTTCCCCTTTCAATATACAAAAGGGAAAACAGTATCATTCATTAATTGCTAAATGAGCAAAGACATATTTTTTGACATAAACTCATTAGTATTCTATCATATTTACATGGAATTTATAAACAAGTCATATCAATCTTTTTAAGGACAGGAGGGAAAAATGTACAAACCGCAAAGAGCCCCCATGGGCTGGAACAGCTGGGACTGTTACGGAGCCACGGTTGATGAAATAACCGTGAAAAAAAATGCTGATTTTATGGCCGGGCATCTTAAGGATTACGGCTGGGAATACATTGTTGTAGATATACAGTGGTACGAGCCGGGAGCCCTTTCACATGAATACCGTCCCTTTGCAGATCTTTGCATGGATGAATACGGAAGACTTATTCCCGCCGAAAACCGTTTCCCAAGTTCTGCCAACGGACAGGGCTTTAAGCCTTTAGCTGACTACATTCACTCCCTGGGACTTAAATTCGGCATTCATATAATGAGAGGTATTCCAAGACAAGCTGTACTGAATAATACCCCTATATTGGGAAGCAGTAAAAGAGCAAGAGACATAGCCAGATATAACAGTATATGTGATTGGAACCCGGATATGTACGGAGTAGACCCCCAAGCCGAGGGAGGAAGGGAATACTATGACTCTATTTTTTCACTCTACGCCTCCTGGGGGGTTGATTTCATAAAGTGTGACGATATCTGCAGAGAACTCCCCCACGAAGAGAAGGAGCTGCTCCTTCTTTCAGATTCTCTTAATTCCTGCGGTAGAGACATGGTCCTGTCTCTGTCCCCCGGACCTGCCCTTATAGAAAAGGCCGAGCTATACAAGGAAGTGTCCAATATGTGGCGCATTACCGACGATTTTTGGGATAAATGGGAGCTCTTATACGCTATGTTTGAAAGAGCTGAGAAATGGAGTATTCATTCAGGTGCAGGACACTATCCCGATGCGGATATGCTGCCTATAGGACCTATAAGACAGGACTATGATGTAAACAATAAAACTGCCTTTACTAAGGATGAACAGATAAGCATGATGACCCTATGGTCAATTTTCAGATCCCCCCTGATGATCGGGGGAGAAATGACCCGCTTTGATGACTTCACCATGGGGCTTATAAGCAATGAGGACATACTGGAAATGCACAGAAACTCCAGGCATTCCCACCAGGTGTTCAGACGTACTTTAAATGGTACGGAGATCATCCTGTGGAATGCCGTTTCTGCTAATGGCGGATCCTATTTTGCCCTCTTTAATGTAGGAGAAAAGGATGCCGACCTTGAAATAGAGCTTTCTGAGCTTGAAATCTATCTGCCTCTTGATGCTAAGGAGCTTTGGAGCGGAAA
>JAILBX010000278.1 GCA_024680675.1 Lachnospiraceae bacterium
ACCAAATGCTTGCCTGCTTATCCCGATAGCACGCATCTGAAATCCTCAGCGTAGCCCGCTACGCCTGCGTTTTCAGATACGCACTCTCGGGCAAGCATACTTCGCATTAGTCCAGTTATTTTGCGATCGTTATACTAGAGACAAGCAGATCTTCGGTCTTTGGCCGCTTTTAAATGGCTTGTTTGCAGCTTTCTTTAAAAGGTAGTGAAAAAAGATATATTTATCTAAATAATAACACTTTGATATTTTGACCATAGAAAGGGGAATACAAATATGGTTTATACAGATATAGGGATAGATCTTGGTACAGCAAGTATTTTGGTTTATATAAGAGGTAAAGGGGTTGTTCTTAAGGAACCAAGCGTGGTGGCCTTTGACAGGGATACAAATAAGATAAAGGCCATAGGAGAGGAAGCAAGACTGATGCTTGGCAGGACCCCGGGAAACATAGTGGCAGTGAGGCCTTTGAGACAGGGAGTCATATCCGACTATACCGTTACCGAGAAGATGCTTAAGTATTTTGTTCAGAAGGCCATAGGAAAGAAGACCTTCCGTAAGCCGAGGATAAGCGTATGTGTTCCAAGCGGAGTTACCGAGGTAGAGAAGAAGGCGGTTGAGGATGCTACCTATCAGGCAGGAGCAAGAGAGGTTGCCATTATAGAAGAGCCTATTGCAGCTGCCATAGGGGCAGGGATCGATATAAGCAAGCCCTGTGGAAATATGATAGTGGATATCGGAGGAGGAACAACCGATATAGCAGTTATATCTCTTGGAGGAACCGTTGTAAGTACTTCAATAAAGGTTGCCGGAGATGACTTTGATGAAGCTATCGTCAGGTATATGAGAAAGAAGCATAACCTTTTGATCGGTGAAAGAACTGCCGAAGAGATAAAGATAAAGATAGGAACCGCATATAAGCTTGCGGAGGTGGATTATTTAGAGGTAAAGGGACGTAACCTGGTAACAGGACTTCCAAGAACAGTAAAGGTATCTTCGGAGGATACCGAAGAAGCCCTTAGAGAAGCAAGCTCCCAGATAGTAGAGGCAATACACGGAGTTTTAGAGCGTACGCCACCGGAACTGGCGGCAGATATAGCTGACCGTGGTATAGTTCTCACAGGAGGGGGAAGCCTGTTAAGAGGATTGGAAGATCTTATAGCATATAAGACGGGTATCAATACAGTAACGGCTGAAGATCCCATGACAGCCGTAGCCATAGGAACAGGTAAGTTCGTTGAGTTCCTGGCAGGCTATGACGAAAACGTGGAGTAGGTCGGGATAAGGAGTATAAATGTTAAGAGGACTATATACCGCCAGTACCGGAATGACAAATGAGCAGAAAAGGGTTGATGTATTAACCAATAACCTTGCCAATTCCGCTACTACCGGATATAAAAAAGAGGGAACTACAGCCAGGTCTTTCCATGATGTTCTGGCTTTGAAGATAAAGGACACCTCAGAACCGGGAGCCATAAGAAAACTGGGAGCAATGAATCTGGGTGTTAAGATAGGTGAGAATTACGTGGACTATAGTCAGGGCTCCTTCCATGAAACAGGAAATACCTTTGACCTGGCCTTGTCCGGAAAGGGATTCTTCGCTGTGCAGTTTGCAAACAAGGACGGGAGCACCTCTATAAAATATACAAGAGACGGGGCCTTCCAGTTAAATGCCAAGGGCGAGCTTGTAAATAACAACGGCGATTATCTTTTAGATAAAAACGGCAATCATATAGTGCTGGATCCCTTACAGACCTACTCTGTAAACAGACTTGGAGATATAATCCAGGACGGAGGTCAGGGACAGACCCTGGCAACCATACAGGTGGTTGATTTTGCCAATTATGATTATCTTGAAAAATACGGTGAAACATATTTTGATACGGTAGAGGGATTCCAGTTTGCGCAAACAAACGCTCAGATGTACTCGGGATACCTTGAGACCTCAAATGTACAGACAGTCAGAGAGATGGTGGAGCTTATAGCTTTCCAGAGAGCTTATGAGTCAAATCAGAAGATAATACAGAGCTACGACTCAACTCTTGATAAAGCAGTAAACGATCTTGGACGGGTTTAAGTAACCGGCTTTAGTTTAGAAAAAGGAGGATCATGATATATGGTAAGATCACTATGGACAGCTGCATCCGGAATGATCGGACAGCAGATAAATGTTGATACTATAGCCAATAACCTGGCAAATGTAAATACTGTGGGATATAAGACAGAGACAAATGAGTTTAAGTCTCTTTTATACCAGAATATCCAGACAAAGACCACATCCGCCAACGGGGTTAATAAGCCCACAAGCGCTCAGGTGGGTCTTGGAGTGAGAAACGCGGCGGTTGTTTCCCAGTTTACCCAGGGAGCTTTTCTGGAATCTGAAAGTCCAACCGCTTTTGCAATAGGGGGAGACGGCTTCTTTTCCGTAAGAGGAGAGGACGGCAAGAATCATTATACAAGAAACGGTGACTTCAGATTTGCCGTGGGAAATAATAATATGATGGTACTTACAACTTCGGACGGTCTTCCTGTATTAAACAGTGCAGGAAATCCCATACAGCTGAACTCCCAGCAGTATATAACAAACAAGATAGAAGTGGATGCAGATGGATATCTTACATATCCCGATGCAAACAATAATTATCAGAGGATACCGGGAATGCAGATAGGTCTCTGGCAGTTCCAGAATCCTTCGGGACTTGAGAAGGTTGGAGATTCCTTATATGATGTGACTGCTGCATCGGGACAGGCTCTTAACGAGGCAAATAATGCCAACCTTACAAAGAGTGAAGTAAGACAGGGTTATCTGGAGGGCTCCAATGTTCAGATAGCAGATGAAATGGTAAATCTGATCATAGCCCAGAGGGCCTATGAGCTTAATTCAAAGGCTATAATCACTGCGGATACCATGATGCAGGAAGCAAACGAGCTTAAGAGATAAAAGATAAGGAGGCAGACATGGATATAGGATCAATAGGTTCAGATTATCTTAATTCCCTGAATTCCATAACAAGGGCTCAGGGCAGTTCTGCAACTGAGCTTGAAAACAAGCTAAAAAATAAAGACGTAAATTCCTCAAGTGACGAAGAGCTTATGGAGGTCTGCAAGGAGTTTGAAGCCTACTTCATAGAACAGGTTTTTAAGGAAATGAAGAAATCCGTAAATATCACTCAGAGCACGGATCAGGCTACAAGCCAGCTTATGGACTATTACAGTGATAATCTAACAAAGGAGTATGCAAAAAGTGCAGCTGACCAGGAGGAAAACGGACTGGCAAAAATGCTGTATGAGCAGATGAAGCGGAATATAGGTGAGCAGTGAAATAAAGGGCTATGTAAGCCATATTATCTATAAAAACGAAGATAATTCTTATATCGTCTTCGAATTTGCAGAGGGCCCGGATGTTTTGGTCTGTACCGGTTTTTTGAAGGGCATTGATGAGGGAGAAAACCTGATACTGAAGGGAGAGTATATCACCCATCCCATATACGGAGAGCAGTTCAAGGTGGAGTCCTATGAAGTTAAGGATCCCGAGGATGTAGATTCCATATTAAGGTATTTGGGATCGGGAGCCATAAAGGGAATAGGCCCTTCAATGGCAAAGAAGATAGTTGACCGTTTTGAACTTGATACCATAAGGATAATAGAAGAAGAACCTGAAAGACTTATGGAAATAAGCGGTATAGGCGAAAAAAAGGCCAGGGACATAGCCGAGCAGTTTAATGAAAAAAGAGAATTAAGAAGAGCCGTATTGTATCTCCAGAAGCTTGGGATAGTGGGCAATATGGCTCTTAGAATATATAAGCAATATAACAGTCAGATCTATAGCATAATAAGAGATAATCCCTACAGGCTTGTGGAAGATATAGAGGGGATAGGTTTTAAAAGAGCAGATGAGATCGCATCTAAAACAGGTATAAGTCACAACTCGGATTTCAGAATCAGAAGCGGAATAATATATACATTGAATCAGGGACTGTCAGATGGTCATGTCTATATTCCAAGGGAGGAGCTGATCACTAAGGCAGCCGATATACTGGATCTTCCATGTGATCTTATATGGACCCAGGTTAAAAATCTTTCAATGGATAAAAAGATAGTCATAAAGGAGCAGAGCAGTGTGATATGTGTTTACTTAAACAGGTATTATTACACTGAGCTTATGTGTGCAAAGCTTCTGCATGATATAGATATAGAATGTGAAGAAGATGAAAAAAGAGTTGAAAAAAAGATAGATCTGATAGAAAAAGAGCTTAAGCTTGATTTAGAGGATATACAGAGGAAGGCAGTTAAAACCTCTGTAATGAAGGGTATTACCGTTATCACTGGAGGACCGGGAACCGGAAAAACAACTATAATAAGGGCTTTGATAAAACTCTTTGAGGATGATGGTTTAAGCATAATCCTTGCAGCTCCCACGGGAAGGGCGGCAAAAAGGATGAGTGAGGTTACAGGTTATGAAGCGGGAACCATACAGAGGCTTTTGCATCTCAGACCATCGGATATAGGCGGCTTTTATTATGAGAAAAACGAAGATGAGCCTATTGAAGCGGATGTGGTAATAATAGATGAAATGTCCATGGTGGATATAAATCTTTTTTCGGCTCTCTTAAAGGCTCTGCTTCCCGGGACAAGACTTATAATGGTGGGAGATACGGATCAGCTTCCAAGTGTTGGACCGGGAGCTGTGCTTAAGGATATCATAGACTCCTCATGCTTTGAGTGTGTAAGACTGAATAAGATATTCAGACAGGAGAAGCAAAGCGATATAGTAATTAACGCCCATCTGATCAATGAAGGAAAAAAAATAAGACTTGATAATAAAAGCAGAGATTTTTTCTTTATGGAGAGATCCGATGTAAATATCATTATGAAGAACATAGTGCTTTTGTTAAGAGACAAGCTTCCGGGATATGTGGATGCAAAGCCCTATGAGATCCAGGTTCTTACGCCAATGAGAAAGGGAGTTTTAGGGGTGGAAAACCTAAACCCCATACTGCAGAAATATCTGAACCCTCCTTCAAAAGAAAAGGAAGAAAAGGAAAAGGGAGATATTGTTTTTCGTGAAGGGGATAAAGTGATGCAGATCAAGAACGATTACCAGCTTACCTGGGAGATAAGGAGCAGATACGGTATCGTTATCGATAAGGGAGACGGGGTCTTTAACGGAGATATGGGCATAATAAAAAAGATTGATAACTCCTTTGAGATCATGACTGTTGAGTATGACAGCAGCAGGCTGGTGGATTATCAGTTCAGCCAGCTGGATGAGCTTGAGCTTGCATATGCCATTACCGTGCATAAATCCCAGGGCAGCCAGTATCCTGCTGTGATAATGCCCATTCTTAACGGTCCAAAGCTTCTCTTCAACAGAAATCTTCTATATACGGGAGTGACCAGAGCTTCAAGATGTGTGACTATGCTGGGAAGCAGTGAAAAGGTATTTGATATGATCAATAATATTGATGAGAATAAAAGGTATACAGGTTTGGCGGAAAGGATCAGGGAAATATATAATATATGATTTTAGACAGTGTCTTAGATATTTTTTATCCGAGAAGATGTCCTGTGTGTCAGGATGTTGTTTATCCAAAGGGAGAAAGGGTATGTCCCGACTGTCTTAAGGAATTAAGCTATGTAAAGGATCCCTATTGTTTAAAGTGCGGTAAGCCTCTTTATGAAAGCGAAAGGGAATTCTGCAGGGACTGCGCGGGAAAAGAGAGAGAGTTCGATTGCGGAAGATCGGTCTATATTTATAATGATGTAATAAAAAACGGGATCTATAATCTGAAATACGGGGGAAGGAAGGAATATGCAGAGTTTTACGGAATGGAAATGGCTGTAAGAGGAAGAAGCTTTTTAAAAAGGGTCGCTCCCGAGGCTCTTATCCCTGTTCCCCTTCATAAAAAGAGACTTATTAAGAGAGGATATAATCAGGCAAAGCTCTTAGCCGACAAGATGGGAGAGCTGTCAGGGATACCTGTTATTTCAGACCTGGTGATCAGAGAAAAAAACACGAGGGCACAAAAAAATCTAAGTGAAAAAGACAGACAAAACAATTTAAAAAATGCTTTCAAAATAGTGAAAAATGATGTATCATTAAAAACAGTCATGGTAGTTGATGATATCTATACAACGGGGAGTACTATGGAGGCTATTTCTCAGTGCCTTAAGGAGTCAGGAGTAAGAGAGGTTTACTATATGGTACTCAGTGTTGCAATAATATAATTTCAGGAGGTTATTTATGAACGTACGTAACTGTAAAAAATGTGGAAGAATCTTTAATTATATTTCAGGACAGCCCATATGTCCCCAGTGTAAAAAAGATATGGAGGATCTTTTTCAGAAGGTTAAGGAATATATTCAGGATAACAAGGGAGCATCCGTAAGGGAGGTTTCCGAGGAATGTGAAGTTGACGAGGGACAGATAAGACAGTGGGTGAGAGAAGAGAGACTTGTGTTCTCCGATGCTACTGCAGCCGGAATAGTATGTGAATCCTGTGGCACGCCTATCCTTACCGGAAAGTACTGCGACAAGTGTAAGGGTGCCCTTATCAATAATCTCAACGGAGCAATAAAAAAGCCCGAAGCACCTGTTATAAAGAAGAAGGAAAAAGAGTCTCCGAGAATGAGATTTCTTGATAAGTAATATTCAGTCAATATTCGGTCTCAGGTAAAAAAATGATAAGTGAAGAAAAAGTAAAACTGATGACTAAGCTAGCAGCTTATGAAGCCGGTGAGGGCAAGAAAGATACTAACCTGAACAGCTATTTCCGTGGTGATTATATGAGTTTCCAGATATGGAAATCTGCCATTTACGGAACCGCAGGTTTTTGTGTCTATGTTGCCCTTACAATTCTTTATGATCTTGAAAATTTTCTGGAGGAATTTTATAAGATGGACATGGTTTCATATTTTCAGGATCTTCTGGTGAAGTATGCCGTAGTGGTGTCAATCTATGTAGTTATTTCCTATTTTGTATGTCTCTATCGATATACCAGAGGGAAAAAGCATGTTAACAGATACCTAAAAGCATTAAGCGAGCTGTATTCAAAATACAGCAGATAGTGTTTGTAGGGAAAGGAAGTTTTTAAAATTGGATATTTTATACTCAGTAAAGGAAGAAATCGCAAGAATATATTCCCGGTATGAGAGTTATATTGTCCCGGTACTCAAGTTTATACTTTTGTTGGTGACTCAGATCTTTATCAGTGCAAATATAGGTTTTATGACAAAGCTTAAGAATCCGGCTATAATTCTCGTAGTTTCTCTGCTTGGAGCCTTTCTTCCCATGAATGCATCAGTTATTCTGGTGGTTCTTATAGTCGTAGCTCATCTGTATGAATTATCTCTGGAATGTGCGGTGATAGCTCTTTGTGTATTCCTCATAATGTTTGTGATCTATTTCAGGTTTTCTCCAAAGGATTCGGCAGCGGTTCTTTTAACTCCTATTTTTTTCTATTTAAAGGTTCCCTATGTGGCACCTGTGGTAATGGGACTGTCAGGGTCCCCTTTTTCGGGAGTATCCGTAGCCTGTGGAGTGGTTCTCTATTATGTTATGGATTACGGGAAAAAGAATGCCGATAAAGCCGGAACCGAAATGTCTCTTGAGGTGGCTCAGGCCATGGCAGGCTTTAAGGAAGTTATTGACGGTATGCTTAAGAATGATGAGATGCTTTTAATGGCAGTAGTCTTAGCCCTTACAACCCTTGTTATATATGTGGCAAAGAGGCTTGAGCTTGAGTATGCCTGGAAGATAGCTATTGTAGCGGGGTCAGTCATCGAGTTGGTTTCTCTTGTTGGGGGAAGCTTCGTACTTGATGTGAAGATATCGGTTGGTCTTGCTATAGTGGGAATTATTTTGGGTATCATAGTAGGTCTTGTAATGGAGTTTTTCATGTTCTGCGTGGATTTCTCCAAGGCTCAAAACCTGCAGTTTCAAGATGATGAGTATTACTACTATGTAAGAGCCATCCCAAAGGTATATACCGATATAAATTTTGATGACGACGAAGATGAAGAATAAATGAATGCAGGTATATGATATAGAATGTTAAAGATCATTGATAATATAGTTTCATTTTCAGAAAGATATAGGACTATGATATCCGTTCCCAAGATAATGTGGACGGATATAGTTGAGATAATAATCATCGCCTACCTTATCTATCGCGTCCTTGCCTGGATAAAGGATACAAGAGCCTGGTCGCTTATGAAGGGTTTGGCGATAATTCTTGTATTTGTTCTGGTAGCTGCACTTTTCAGCATGACAACTATATTATGGATCGCAAAGAATCTTTTTTCCGTTGCTGCAACTGCTGTTGTGGTTGTTTTTCAGCCGGAACTCAGAAAAGCTCTTGAGCAGCTGGGAAAAAGGAACATGTTTTCTTCAATTTTTTCCTTTGATCAAAACCGGGTAACCGGAGAACGTTTCAGTGATCATACCATAACAGAGGTGGTGAGAGCCAGCTACGAAATGGGTAAGGCCAGAACCGGCGCCCTGATCGTTATTGAGAATAACGATTCTTTGGATGATTACGAAAAGACAGGTATCGTTCTTGATTCAGAGGTGTCAAGCCAACTCCTTATCAACATATTTGAACACAATACTCCGCTTCACGACGGAGCTGTTATAATACGCGGAAATCGAATCACCACCGCAACCTGTTATCTGCCTTTGTCCGATAATATGGGACTTTCCAAGGAGCTTGGAACAAGGCACAGAGCGGGAGTTGGAATTTCCGAAGCCACAGATTCCCTTACTATCATTGTATCAGAGGAGACCGGAAGAGTATCGGTTGCGGAAGGAGGAAAGCTCACCAGAAACATAGATGTGGATGAGCTTACAAAACGTCTTGAAACTCTTCAGAATAAGGTAGTGGAGGAGAAGAAGAGATTTAAATTATGGAGAGGGAGGACTAATGATGAAAAAGACTCTGACAAGTAATTTAGGTCTTAAGATAGCATCGGTTCTCGGCGCAATACTCCTCTGGCTGGTTGTTGTAAACGTGGATGATCCGGTAATATCAAGGACCTATCCTATGATCCCTGTGGAAGTGGAAAACAGTGAGGTCATCACTGACGAAAATAAAACCTATGAGATACTTGACGGAACAGGCTATATATCGGTTATGGTAATGGCAAAGAGATCTGTTATTGAAGATATGAGCAAGGATTATATAAAGGCGACGGCAGACCTAAAGGAGCTCACCTTTATGAATACTGCACCCATCCAGGTCAGATCTTTAAGATATTCGGACAGAATAGAATCCATAACTCCCATAACCAAGAATTTAAGGCTTCAGATAGAAGAGGTAAAGAAAAAACAGATAAAGATAGGTGTGGATGTAGTAGGTGAGCCTAACAGCGGCTATATTACCGGAACTGCCAAGCCCAACGTCAATATTCTTTCCGTATCAGGTCCCGTTTCTCTTGTGGATGAGCTTTCATATGCCAGGGCAAAGGTGGATGTAACGGGTATGAGCGGAAATATCTCTACCAGTTCAGCTATATATCTCTATGACGGGGATGATGAGCTGATCCTTGACGACAGACTTAAAAAATCCATAAGTGAAGTACATGTGGATGTGGAAATATTAACAGTAAAGGAGGTTCCTGTTGTCTTTGAAAAGCCTTCGGGAAGCCCTGCGGATGGATTTATGGCTTCAGGCGTTATAGCTTCGGATCCTGCAAATGTTCAGATAGCAGGAAGCGGAAAGAAGTTTAATGCTTTATCAAGTATTACCATCCCAAGCGAGGTATTGTCGGTAGCCGGAGCAAATAAGAATGTGGTATATGAGGTAAGTCTCTCAGACTATCTGCCGGAGGGAGTAGTGTTTGTAGACAAGGAGTATGACGGTAAAGCGGTTATAACCATAAATATCCTGCCGGTAGCCACAAAGGATATCAACGTGGTATCGGGTAATATTTCCGTGACAAATGTGCCGGAGGGATATGCGGCAGTTGTGGTGGATACGGGAACGGGCATACCTGTAAAGGTCACGGGACTTCAGGATAGTCTTGACGCTCTTGATCCTGCAACGGTGACCGGAACAATAGATGCAAATACTATGGTAAAAAGAGGCACAGAGGGAGATGAGATTGTGGGAGCCTATGACGGAGAAGTTATATTAAAGCTTCCGGAGGGAATATCTGCAAGTCAGTCCTTACCGGTACAGGTTATATTAAATCCCATAGGATTACCCGGACTTGATGTGGATGCTGCAGGAATAGCAGGAGGCGAGCTTCCTTTGGAGGAAGGAGCCGAAGCAGAAGGAGTATCGGAAGGGACGGCGGCCCATACAGGGGCTAATCCTCATAATGGGGCAAATGCAATGAATGGAAGCAATGGGGCAAATGCTGCTGAAGGACACGGTGCTACGGAAGCTCATAACCCGGCCGATGCAAACGGAGCTCCCGCAGAGGTGGAGATCACCCCGGGAAAT
>JAILBX010000005.1 GCA_024680675.1 Lachnospiraceae bacterium
GAAGTAAACTTATCTACTGGCTTTGCGGATATGGCGGAATTGGCAGACGCGCCAGATTTAGGTTCTGGTGGGAGACCGTGCAGGTTCAAGTCCTGTTATCCGCATAAAAAGGCTTAGAGAAATATCAATATTTCTTTAAGCCTGTTTTTATGTGATCTGAACAGGTTTTAGCTTCGTATCCGTTGACAGAGCTCCAACCTCCCCTTATGAATAATAATCCTTATACCATTTTGCAAACTGTCGGATAGCAGTTTTGAAATCGGTACCAGGTTTATAGCCGATATCTTTTTCCAGGGCAGCAGTGTCAGCAAAGGTAACCGGCACATCACCGGGCTGCATTGGCAGTAAGTCAATATAGTCTTTAACATTAAAATTCTTTGACAAAAGACCTTCTTTTATTAGGGCCTCAGCCAGGAGAGTGATAAAATCCATGAGATTTTCAGGAGTTCCCTTTCCTATATTATAGATCTTATAAGGAGGTATCGGCAATCCGTCTTCTCCTTTTTTTCTTTTGGGAGGGGGAAGGATCACTCTTCTAATACCCTCTACAATATCATCTATATAAGTAAAATCTCTTTTACAATCCCCATAGTTAAAAACCGGGATCTTTTCCTTGTTGATCAGCTTTTTTGTGAAGCTGAAATATGCCATATCCGGTCTTCCGGCAGGGCCGTAAACAGTGAAAAATCTCAGTCCGGTTGAGGGTATATTGTAAAGCTTACTGTATGAATGGGCAAACAGCTCATTGGATTTTTTGTAGCAGCATAGAGGGAAACGGGATTATCAACCTTATCCTCTGTACTGTATGGGATTTTTGAATTTGTTCCATAAACAGAAGATGAAGAGGCATAAACCAAGTGCTCTACCCCATCAGGGTAATTATCATAGGAATAGCGGCAGGCTTCCAGAATATTGAAAAAACCTACTACATTGGACTGCAGATATGTATCAGGATGATCTATGGAATATCTGACTCCTGCCTGGGCTGCCAGATTGACAACAATCTGAGGCTTATATTTTAAAAAAAGCTTTTTAACAAGACGAAAGTATGCCACGGATGAAAGACTGGAAATATATGACCATCTTTTTAATTACGGACACCTTCAGATAAAAAGAAATACAGATGAAGTGAACAACTATTATAAATTACCCCATGCAAAGGATTCGGAATATGCCTTCAAATGTTGGAAAAATGTAGTGGCAAATGAAAGAAATATCGGATTTTTATAATGTAAACGCTCTTACGCATAAAAAGGAAGAACGTCTTTATATTCATATGCAAAAGAGAAAGTTCCCGGAGATAAAGTATTCAGAAGGCAGGAATCTCTATATATTGCCCAGCGGAAGAATGACTACAGACCCTAAGTCTATAAGATTGTTTAAGGATACCTTCGTGGGATTTGAACTTATCAGCTTTTACTTTTCAAAGGTTATACCCTGGATCAAGTGGCATCTTAGGGGGAAGAATACCTTCTGAAGACATATTTAAAGTCATCAAAATAGGCCTTACGTCTGTAATAGCAGTCAGTATAAAAAAACAGGTGAAGCCAGCTGAATATAGAGCTTTTTTCGTAAAGATCATTTCTAATACGGCTAAATTTAAAGAGACGCTTTATCTTTTTTGCCTGACCCTGCTTAGGGAGCTCTTTTGAAAATTCCATAAGAGCCTTTGATTTTTTGTAATTATATCTGCTTTCTTTCTTCTGATACTCATAGTTACCTGCATCGCTCCCTCTTTTTGTGGTGTTGTTTGAGTGAAGCCTTTGAAAGATAAGCTTTTCATCATAAAAATAAAGAGATCGTTTCAAAGCGGCTGATGAAAGAATATAGTCATCATACCTGAAATCACCCCAATATTTGTCAATGCTCCTTAGAAAATCAGCCCTTGCACAGAGGGTACATCCGGGATAAAAAAATTCAAAGGAGTTGTTATAGCCCAAAAATTCACGTGATTTTTTAGGATCATATTCATAATGCTTTTTCATTTCGGGAATATCGTTGATTTCCTTTGCTTTAAAGTCTTTTTTCCCTGAAGCAAGAACATCTGCCTTAGGGTTTTTTAGCATATTTTTTTCCATTACCGCAAGCTTATCGGGATGCCATAGATCATCCTGATCACATATGAATATCAGATCATCAGCCCCTTTACTGTTTTGGGACAAGGCTCTTATTCCAAACCAAAAGTTCTTTATCCAGCCCAGGTTTTTTTTATTTACAGAGAAGCTCCAGTCAGACAGGGAGTAGTCATCAATATATTTCTCTATTATTGCTTTAGTACTATCGGAAGATCTGTCATCAATTATCATAATGTTATCCGCTTTTCTGCTTTGAAGACGCAGAGAATCCAATAGAGCCGTAATATATTTTTCGCCATTATAGCTTGTCAAAAGAATTGATATCTTCATATTTTGAGCCTTCTCCTTTTAAAATCAGAAAATAAAAATATTTATATCACATTTTTATGATATTATTATAGCAAACTTTTTTAATTATCAAGCATTATTGTGATAGAATAATCGCGGCAATGATTAAAGAGTTATATCTTATCATAATTTGAGTA
>JAILBX010000065.1 GCA_024680675.1 Lachnospiraceae bacterium
AAGATCACAGTTGGTAAGCTCTATGGATCCGTTTCCTTCTATACATACACCTTCTGACTTATTTGAAACAAGGGTTGCATTGCTGACGTCTACATCAGCTGTGGAATATATAGCCGGTGATCCCTGACCATTGGAGGTATAGGTACCGCCATCTACTGTAACCCAGCCTCCCCCTCTGTCTGTTCTTATAGGTGCAGAGGATCCGCCACTGGTTGTTATAGTAAGATTACTTGCCTTTGTGGTTCCTCCGTAAGTGGTCATTATTCCACCTGACCCCTGAGCTGTTGTGGTTATGACCGTATCGGATATATTTACTGTAGTTCCGTCTACTGTAGCATTTGTGGAGCCACTGTTTGCCCCATAGGAGAATATACCGTTTGCCCCTGCAGAAGTCGTATTAACTGTTCCGCCTGTAATAGTTGTTTCTCCGCCGCCTTTACACATTATGGCGGAATTTATACCATAAAAGCTGTAATTATCACTGGCACTTGTTCCTCCTGACTTTTCTACGGTCGGATTTTCCAGTGTGACTTTTGTACCTGAAGAAGTATTGACCAACAATGCATTTTCATCTGCGGATGTTGATGTATATGTTTTGTTGGACTCGGTGGTAGCTGATGTTATAGTGCTTGCGCCGCTCCAGCTTACTGAAGTGCTTGATCCTCCACCGGGAGCACCGGTTTTTGGACTTGCTTGATAATCCCCGTCATTTTGCAAAAGCTGATCCGACTCCTCGCTTGTATCAGAGTTGGTCTGATCTGCATCTGTATTTTCTGACGTAGCCGATAGCAGGCTTTCGGAAGTTGTCTTTTCTGAAGCCGCTGATAAGAGCTTCCCGGAAGTTGTCTTTTCTGCTCCATATACCGGATCAGATATTACTATCGAAGGTGATAAACCCATAATGGCAGCCAAAGTTATAGCAGATATCCTTTTGGCATTTCTTTTAAATTTTAAATTCTTTTTTTGTATCATTGCAGCCTCCTTTATTGCAGGTTTTTCCTGCCTTTGATCAGGGATTTTTACATAAAAATCCTCATGTATATTAATACGCAATAATAGCCGGCTAAACCGGGGTTCTTTAAAAAATAATTCAACTCAGGATCACTTCCTTTAACATTTTTCTAATTCCTTTGATATCTAAAGGACTGTCTTTAGTTTCATATGTTATAAGAAGATTTTTTCCGGGGTATATATCATTATCACGGTATTCATCTAACTTTTTCAGATTATGTCGTCTGTACTCATCATCCTCCAATAATCCGAAATGCTCCAAATAGTATACTTCTCTTGTTTTTACTTTAAGCAGAGTAAAATCCGGATATCTGACCTGCCTGTTTTTCAACAGCAATTCCTCTTCATATCTATATGGAATTTTCATTTCATAAAACATGTCTGCCAGTATTGCTTCTGATTTCGATCGAACCTTTTCTCCTGCTTTGGTATCATATCTCTTTTCCTCCACCCTGTAGCAGCATTTTTTATATTTCTTTTCCTTCCATTCTTTTACATACATTTCATCCGTTTGTATATAGGGGGTCACAAGGATTTTACGGGAGTATACCAGCTCCTCATAGACCTTATCCGCACCCCCATCCGATATTTTCCCTAATAGAGTTTCCAAAAGCCTGACTTCTTTTTCCGCAGCACTGAGAAACTTCTTATTATAGGATTTTTGCGCCAGAAGGGATATTTGCTTCATATCCTTTTTAGATAAGTACTTCCCTGTAACATCCCCGCTTTTCAATATGTTATAGTAGCGGATATTATCTCCGCTGCTTGATACACGGAGCTGGCCGTCGGGGAAGAGTTTTTGCTCATTGCCTGCTTTTTTTATGGCTTTTTTTAGCTGCTCTACCCTATCACTAATCAGTTTTAACATTTCCTGCATAGATTTGTCCTTTCTTTTTATTTTTTTATGAAGTCTTCCTGCCGAAATTTTTAGATTTTGTGAAAAAAATGACTATTTCGGGGTTTTTGGGGACTTTTAGTTTATTTTTTGGAGGTTTTTTTCGACTCGCTTATAAAATATGTGACTATTTACATGCTTTTGATGCCTTTTAGTTTATTTTTTGGAGGTTTTTTTCGACTTGCCTATAAAATATGTGACTATTTTCGGGGTTTTGATGCCTTTTAGTTTATTTTTTGGAGGTTTTTTTCGACTCGCTTACAAAATATGTGACTATTTTCGGGGTTTTGATGCCTTTTAGTTTACTTTCCCGGATTTTTTACCGACTCGCTTATAAAATATGTGACTATTTTCGGGATTTTGATGCCTTTTAGTTTACTTTTTGGAGTTTGCTAGAGTTACGCGTCTCAGAAACGTGACTATTTAGATGGTTTTAAGGCCTTTTAGTTTACTTTCCCGGATTTTTTACCGACTCGCTTATAAAATACGTGACTATTTACATGCTTTTGATGCCTTTTAGTTTACTTTCCCTGCAAAAGGGCGTGAGATATATGTATTTATAAATATTATAACAAAATGTTCCCTAAATTAAAGTACAAATTTAGGGAACATTCTCTACTTGGCCAAAAAACAGTTATTAAAACAATTCGTAATACCCATATTACTGCGCTGATATCTGCTAATGTCTGATATTGCCTGCTAATACCTGCACAAGCTTCATACTAAGGTCGAGACTTTTTCGCTACTTGCTATCAGGTAAGCAGTCAGGCATCAGGTTTATTTATTTAAGAACCCGTTATATTAATAGATATCCAGCATTTTCTGTGTGCACCTTGTTGTTACCTCAAGATAATACTTGGCATCAGCCTTTGACATTTCATTTGAATCATACTTGTCTACCTTATACATAAAATCAGAATACTTTTTCATAAATTTCGTATATTCCCCCAGCATTGATATGGCATTTGCGGAATCCGAATTATATTTTTTCATAAAGATCACATACTCATCTACAAATTCCTCGTAGCTGTCAAGAAATGCTTTCAGTTCAGGATCTACCCCGGAACTATCCTTTGTATTCTCATTCTTATCTTCATCCTTTATTTCTTCTGCCTTATCCCTATCAGTTGAAGACTCCTGACTTTTATCCTCGATGCTTGCAGCTTCCTGGTCATCAGCAGCTTCCTGGTCATCAGCAGCTTTCTGGTCACCGGCAGCTTCCTGGCTTTCTTTATCTTTAGACTGATTCTTCTCGTCTCCCTCATTATCTGAAGCTCCATCACCCAAACCGCTTTTTTCATCATTTAAAAGAGCCTTCTTTATATCCTCCTCTGCCTTTTCGATCTCAGCTTTAACCTTATCCTCCTCAGCTTTGACCTTCTCTTCCTCCTCTTTAATCTTTTCTTCCTCGGCTGCGAGCAGCTCATCCCAATCATCCGACTCCTCAGCCTTGACAGCAGTATGATCATTCCTGCTAAGCTTAAACAAGCCATAGCTATTAGCATCTGCCACTCCATTCATAAGACAGATAATGGCAAGTACAATAGCTGCTATACTAAATCCCTTCATCTTATATTTCTTTGAAATGCAAAAGACTGCTCCAAAAATAATTGCTGCTGAAAAAAGTATTGCCAAAAAAGGCGGCTTACTACCAAAATTTACTAAGGACAAGATAAAAAGTCCTACTCCAAGAAATTTACCGAATTTATCTAATATGGAGTATTCTTCCTTACCTCTGGCTCCCTCAATCTTCTCCCAATTATTTAAGATAGTCTCTCCCCCACTTTTCCTACCTTCTTCTCTGTCGGTCCTATCCCCGCTATTTAAGATACTTTCTCTTCCGCTTTCTTTACCTCTGCTCCCCTCGGTCCTATCCCCGCTATTTAGTATCCTCTCTCCCTCATTTTCCTTGCCTTCATTCCCTATATTAACTTTTTCACTTCTGCTAAAGACCTCGCTACTCTCTACAGCAGTACCGCAATCCGGACAAAATCTAGCTCCTTCATTGAGCTTTTTCCCGCAATTTCTACAAAAAGCCATAGTAAACTCCCTTCTCCTATCTGCTATGATAGGTTATCAAAACATTTGCGCTCTTAGGAAAAATATCCCCCTCCTCAAACTCACTGACGCCATTTATCGTAACCTCTTCAACCTGACCATTTCTCCTAAGGTTAAAAATTGTAAGATCCCTTAAGGCCACTGCGTTCACATTCGTAAATCCCGCTATCCTGTACAGTGAAAGCACGCTGTTATAATTTCTCTCTCTGTACCCTTGCATTACTCCTGTGATAGCTACCTCATTAGGGCCTGCTGCCACATGGAGCCTCCTCTTTTTTTTATTCTCCAAAAGAGCCCCACTGCCCCACATACCCACAAGCATGGCAAGAAATAAACACATTCCCATTCCTTCATTATCTATGGTCATCCCAATAATTCCCATAAGAGTAAGAAGAGCCGTTGCGATCAGCCACATTACAATTAGTTTTTTTCTAGAATGCTCCGCCCTTTCCTGCATTTCAAGCTGTCGAAGCCTTATGAACCTGTCAGTTTCGGCCTGCTTTATCCCGGCCTCATCAATAGTCCGGTAAATATATTCATTTTCATTGTTTACCATTACTTTTGTTCCGCAGTACTGGCAAAAGAAGAATTCCTTATTTCCTTCCACTGATAAATCAGCATTACATTGTGGACATTTGACCGTACTCAAACTGATAGCCATTCCTCATCATCCTCCCTTCCCACTCCATCTTAAATCCCCCAAATTCATCCTCCGGCCTCTCAAACCCTCAAAGCTTCCGAATCTTTTAAAACCCTTAAAGACCCCGGCCTCTCAAACCCAAAAAGCTTCCGAATCTTTTAAAACCTTAAAGACCCCCGGCCTCTCTCAAACCCATAAGACCCCCGGCCTTCCTTTTCCCCCATCTTAAAGCCTTCCTTCGATCCTTATTCCTTTCATCCACTTTCAAAATCCTCCCTATCCTCAAGAGACAGCTTCTCTGGTATCACCACCTTATATCCATAAGATTCAAGGACAGCAATAACATCCGAAGTAATATTTATATCCGCCAGCCGGGCCCCCTCATCAGCCCTGTTTATAACTCTGTAGAGTTCGTCAACAGATACATTCATTATCTCTGACAGTTTCTTCAGGTTATCTCTGTCAGGAAGGCCACCATTAGTTTCCCACTTGGCTATTGCCGATTTTGATACTCCCAGCCTCTTGGCCAGCTCCTCCTGGGTCAATCTCATATATTTTCTTCTGGAAGAAATAAACTGCCCCAAACTTTTTATGTCCCTCATTTTTCTCCTCCATTAAAAGAAACTTTAGATCCGCATGTGTCCAATTTTGTCTTACTCCCTGTGATCATCCTCTGAAATTATGGTATCAGTTTTCATAAAAAAAAATCCCCACCAAAATGGTGGGGAATAATCACTCACAGTAAACTTTTTTATTCTCTTGTCAATTGTAAAAGGCCATGCTCTAAAAGCATCTCATCTATGTCATAAAGATCAAATATACGATTATTTATGGCAACAATAAACACCGCATCTCTTGAATCCTTTGCGTACAGCTCATTGAAACCGTACAATTTCAAGGCTCTGTTTGTTTCATCCCAGGTAAAATGACCGGCTATACACAGACGGACGATAAGATCCCTGTTTTTGGTATGTTTTTCCATTGTAACTATCTTGCTTCCATAGGACTCAGTAACCCCGGCAAAGGAATATACATCCTTAAGCTTTATATTTTTCTCATCAAGAACATCCTTCATGTAATAATAAAAAGCCTTCTTATCATCCGCCATATACTTTTCATTATCCCTAAAGTACCCATCAAGCTGATCCGGTTTAATATTTTCCAGAAGGTCATTCAATTCATCTGTAGGCTTCTTTTCCATATTTTACCCCCAACCACTGACTTCACTGCTCCTCTAAAGCCTCCCTCACTGCCAAAAACTCCTCGAAAGCCCCTAAAGCCTCCCTCACTGCCAAAAACTCCTGAAAAGCCCCTAAAGCCCCCCTCACTGCCAAAAACTCCTCTGAAAAGCCCCTAAAGCCTCCCTCACTGCCAAAAGCCCCCTGAAAGCTTCTCTTCACTGCCATAAGCCCCTCAAAAGCCCCCTGAGACTCACACCTTAAAGCTCCCTAAAGTTCCTCTGAAATTCCCTCCAATTCATCAATAAGCTCCCCGGTATCAAACCTTTCCCCGGCATCGAGCTTTATACAGCCCTCGATTATATCAAAGATCCTTCCGCCGGCCCTCTCTTCTTTGGGAAATTTCCCTGTGATCATCACATTCAGAAGGATTCCCAGCGCATATATATCCGACTTCTCAGATGAGGCAGACAGACCATAGCCCACCTGCTCCGGCGCTGCATAAAATCTTGTTCCCATATATCTGGTATCATCGCTTTTATCCGGGTCGTACCATTTTGCCACATTCATATCAAGCAGGTATACTTCATTATCCTCTGTGACCATAATATTAGAGGGCTTTATATCCCTGTGAATTATGGGCCTTTCCTGCTTGTGAAGAGCCTCCAATATCCTGCACACCTTAATGGCGATCCTTACAGCCTCCCCCTTGGCGATCACTCCCTCATCGAGAATATCAGCCACAGTTCTGCCCTCAACAAACTCCTCTATTACTATAAGACAGTTCCTGCCTTCGTATATCTCATATATGACCGGCATATGCTCTACAGGATTATCCTTAAGATGATCATATATGCTTCTGTTGTAAGTAATTATAAGCTTTTTAATAAAGAACTTCCCGCTCTCTCTATTCTTTACAAGGATCACATCCGACCGGCCCTCTATATACCTTACTTCCTCATATAAGGACAAGGCCAGAAGATCTTCATCCGATAAGCCTTTGTAAGGATTCCTTTGATCTGCCATAAACTCATCCTCTGAAGCATAGAGCTCGCCTTCTCCTATCCTGTTTACAAAGCCGCATTCCCTGCAAGTCCATTCTCCCTCGGTAACAGTAAACCCCTCCTGGATATTCAGCATAGCACTGCACTGATCACAGATCCAGGCTATATCATCCTCAGTCTCAAGCTCAGGATTTATGAGCATCTCTCCGCATCCCTTGCATATCCAGTAGGGCAGGTCATTACTATAACCCTTTTGAAAGAATAAAATCCCGTCACATCTTGGACAATATTCACAGGGAGTGCCATCCTCCCCGGTCTTTAGTCTTTTCTTGTCATATCCGGTTTTTTTTATTATACCCTCTAAAAAGCCCATTTATTGACCACATCAAATTCTTTCTTCATTATTTCCTTATCCATATACATATATTTATTATTGATATAGAGAACACTTGGATCTTTTCCGTCAAACCTTTGCCATTCAAGGCTTTCCACTCCTTTTATCTCTCCTTCTTCCAGCTTTGCCTCATCCTTAACTATTTCATTATAGATAAGATACTGATATATACTTCTTATGATACGGTCAACAAAATATCCAAGTCCCTCCATACTTTTGTCATTACCAAGAAAGGCTCCCATGGCAGAAAGGGAATTTCCTCCGTACATTTCCACAGGTGAATTAACATCCCAGTAAAATATCCTTACTGATTTCCTCATCTCAGACAGAATATAACAGTTCTTTATTGCATCATATCTGTACATCCAAAATTCCAGGCTCTTTTTCTTTGCATCTTTTTCAGGATAGCCCAAGTCTTTATAATGCTCGTATATTTGCAGGAGCTTATCAATTTCTTTACTTCCCTCGGTGGTCTTAACCATATCAGTAAAGGTATAATTACTCCATATGTACATATTTTTCTCACTGCCCAAAGTTATCCAGCTGCTTGTTTCACTGTCTGAAATGCCAAAAATAAATTTGATATCACCGCTATCCCCATCTTTTATAGCCTGATCTGTTCTTTTTTTAATTATCCTGTCGTCATAAGCAGGTACATACCAGTATAGATCTGCATTATCACACATAAATTTCTTCAGCTCATCGGTCTTGACCTTAAGCATATCTTCCATTGTGTCTGCGCCGAATTCCTTCATAAGATCCTTGAAACTGACTCTTGGAAGCTTGGAAATACTGTCTGTATCTACATGGCTGGGTGAAATAAGAAAGGCTCTTTTGAAAAGACAGTTTGCTTCCTTCATTGTAGACAATACCTCTATACAATAGGCTCCTATTGTATCCCCTGCAAGCATAATGTTATCCGGATCCCCTCCAAAGGACCTGATATTATCATGAACCCACTGCAGCGCCATAAGCTGGTCATGTATTCCAAGATTGACTGAGTCTTTGTATTCCTCCGCCTCAGCTATGTCACTTATCTTCAAAAATCCAAAAATACCAAGCCTGTAATTAAAATTAACAACAATAATATCCGGAAAATCTTTAACAAAGCTTCCTCCGCCATATAAGGGCTCAGCACCCCCTCCAAAGGTGCCGTCTCCACCGTAAACTACCATAATTACCGGTCTTAATTTACCATTTTTTGTCTTTTTTCTGTTTCTCCATATATTCAAGGTCAGGCAATCTTCGCTTTGAACATATGTCTCCAGTGAAACAGTTCTGTCATCCGACTGTATTGGAGAGTTTCCAAAATAATATGCTTCCCATACCTTGTCTGAGGGATCCGGCTTCACGGGCGGCTTCCAGCGCAGCTCATTTATGGGTGCTTTTGCATAGGGAATTCCAAGAAATTCCTCTACCCTGCCTGTCCTTTTGCCTACAAATATCCCATTTTCAGTCCTTACAGCAAGAGCTTTATCATATTTTTTATTTATCTCTTTATTACTGCCCTTAAGATCATCGATATATTCAAGCTCCTTTTCGGACATTACATATCCCTGACTTCCATCTTTATGACGTAACCTTATCCTGTATGTCTTTATCATATTCACTATGGTCGTTATTACAAAACCGATACAGGATACAATAACACCATTCCACAAGAGTTCAGTTATAAAATCACTCCAAAAAGATGAAAAAAACAGATCTTCAAAAACGGCTGTAAGAAGCAAAAAGACCAAAACCAGACATAATATCACAAAGCTTTTTTTTCTCCTGTTATCAGCCATCCTTTTGGAATAAAATACAAATATACCCAGTTTGTTAATTACAATACCCGTTACCAGGGCTATCAGAACGCAAATACCTTCCGGTTGATCATAAACCTTTAATACGGAATAAGCTATTCCCCATCCCAATGCTGAAATAAAAGCAATGATCATATCCTCAAATTCAACCAACTTTTTCATTTAACTACCTCATCCGTACACAACACTTCCGGCTATTTACTGATACCGGTTCCAAATATTTGCAATCTCTTACGAATAAAGAATTATATAGTTTTCTGTCTTAAAAGCTATCTCTTATCATCATCAGTCTT
>JAILBX010000012.1 GCA_024680675.1 Lachnospiraceae bacterium
TAAGTAAGGAAATTTGTGGAAAAAAAGGGATAAATCTACTAGATGATGTAGTTGTCATAACATATCTTTTATCCTATAATTAGATTGAAACTATGTGGGAGTGTTTTTTGCCTGCAAAGTTTTATGGGAGTATTAACTAAAAAACCGGATTTGATGCGTAGAGAATTATAATGAAGGGTATATAATTATAAAAGGGTGAGAGTATGAAAGTGTTTAGGAAGGTTCTTTTGTCAGTAGCGGTGATAACTCTGGGGCTTCTCGGCTTTTTTGGCAGAGAGGTTATGGCAGAGACGGTCAGTGCTACTATTAACTTTAGTTACACTGATAACGGAGTTAGTGTTACAGTTGACGGAATGGTAACAGGAAAAAGCTGTACCGTCAGGGTTAAGGATACTAACGGAAATGAACTTGGATCCATAAGTGCGACCCAAAATGCCACATACTCTCTTTCAAAAAGTAAGAGCGAAATAAGAAGCTTTTTAATTGACAAGAATGATAATCTGGCTCTTAAGGCTTCTATTGAGAGCTATCCCGGCGAAACAGGCACAACCTACAATACTCCCGAGACAAATACCGCCTTATATAAATACACAGTGACTGCAGGATCCGGCGGAAGTGTAAAGATCAGTGGAGCTGAAAATACAACAGTAAGTGAAGGAAGCAGCTATATCATTTTAGGTATGTCTTCTGATACAATAAATCTTGAAGCGGTGCCAAACAGCGGAAATAATTTCACAGGCTGGTCAATAGAAGGAACTTCTTCGGATAGCAAAACTCGAACGATAAGTATTAACGCAGGTGACACTACAAAAAATTATGCTACAGCAAGCTTTGCTACTATTACCAAGGTGACCTCCCTTCCCGTATCCGGAAATCCGGATTGTGTGGCAAGCGGAACAGTCTCAGGACTTAGCATTACTGCGACACCCTCTCCAAGTGAGGCAGGGGTTTCGTCAAGTCAGGTTGAGTGGACTGCAAGTGTCGGTACAGGAGTTTCCTCAGTAAATAACCTTACTTATTCTTCCACAGGAGTTTTATCGGGCTTTACTGTCTCTTTAGCTTCCGGATATAATTCGGGTACCATAACCCTTACCCCCTCATGTCCCTTGTATAATGGGGCATCATCAACGGAAAAATACACAGGAACAAGTGAAGCGGTTACAATAACCGTATCAAGTGCCTCTGCTATGGAAATAAGCGGTGCAGATACCTTAAGTATAAATAATACAGAGCAATACAGTGTGACTAATATACCGGGGACCTATTCAGTGACCTGGAGCGTAAACAATGATGTTTCGGGAAGCTATACTACAAATGCAAGTATAAATGCAAGCAGCGGTATACTTTCGGATCAGGTATTCGCCGACGAAGGCAAAGTAGTTGAGATCACTGCTGTTGTAAAAAACGGTCAGGAGATCGTGAGAACCCTGACTAAGCAGGTGACCATCGGTGTGGTTGCGGTCAAATCCATTACTATAACTAATAATTATTTCCCATTTAATAATTATATTTATGTAAGTGCAGGAAAGACCCTCAGTGATGAAGGAAGTCCCATAGTAAATGTGGAAATATTGCCGGCGGACTGCTCATATACTAAGGATGATATCGTCTGGAGCGTGGCAAGCACTGCCATAGCAAGCAGGACAGTAGATGAATACAATGATGTGGTGGCCGTAAAGGGAATTAAAGAGGGTGCAACAACCTTAAAGGCAACCATAAAGGGAGCCTCTGAAGCAGGCAAGGATGTAGCGGGAACAATTAATATAAAAGTATATAAGATTCCCGGTCTTTCTTATTCAAGCGCCCAGCTGTCAGCTTCTTTGCCTGACAAGGTTTTTCTTGATCTGACCAGTGATGATACAAATCTAAATTATGTAACGGGAGGGGATATAAGGTACTTTAAGGGAGGTACTGAAATATTCCCCAGCTCAACAAGTAAGAGTTATATAGATTCAGGTAGGAGCTTTACTGTTTCCTCATCTGAACTGAGGAGCGTTTTAACCAATAATACATCCAAGTTTACTTCAAATGATGATGCCTTTGAGGCAAGGGTTTATCCTGCGGGAGAAGCCGTGGCCGATAATTCTGATACCAGCATAAAAACCCAAAGGGCGGATGCGGATCTGACCGTATATGACGAGGAAGAGAACTTTTACGGAAAGACCAATGTAGGGGTTCATAAGATAGTAGTCACGGGAGATAATATTACAAGCTCTACTACCTCGGGTTATTATCTGGAAGGAGAGCAGGTGACTATAAAGGCGGTTGCCGCTTCCGGTTATAAGTTCTCCAAATGGGAGGATGACGGAGGCTCCTCCACTTCAAGGGTGGTAACAGTAAACTCCACCAATAACACCTACAGGGCTTCTGCAACCTCGACCTCAAGCAGCACTTCAAAGAGCTCAAGCGCTTCAAGCTCCAGCAAGCTTGGAACTACAAGCGCTACCAGCGGAACCGGGGGAACAGGTGGCGGAGCAGGAGAAGGGGGACTTGATCCGGTGCCTAAGACAGGTCAGGGAAATGGAATACTGACTGTTATATTCCTTATGCTGGCAAGCAGTATAGGAGCCGTGTATTATGCTTTCAAGATAAGAAAGCCTGTTGAAGAGCTTTCTACAGCTGAGGATGAGAGCGTAAAATACAGCGATGAGGATATGGATTTAGGTGATGATTGGAAGTATTGATAAGTAATATGGAAGCGTCTCTTAATTACAGGGGGTTAAGAGAGGTCGCTTTTTGGTAATGAAGGTATAAAAGATGGCATTTATTAAGGGGACATTAAAGCTTAATGATGACTACAAACAGGTGGGGCGAACGGAATTTGCTCCACTTGTTTTTGCGAGCTTATATATCATTTTTTTACTCTGCCTTTCAATAGTTGGTTATGACTTCTATTATGAGGGTTATGCCGAGAATTCAGAGCATGGCTCCCTGAGGGAAAGAAGGGAAGCCGATGACACAGATGAAGACCATCCAGCCAGAATGTTTTTAAAGAAGCTATTTGGATTTGGTGAGGATGAGGAATATGTGATCGAGATAAATGATGAAAGCGGAGTGACGGAATATCCAAAGCTGGATCTTAGCGATTATAAGAAAAACGGAGACCAGGCTTATGCAGAGAAGGTAATGCTTCCGGAAATAAAGGAGTATTATGATAAAAACAATGATGTGGCTGGCTGGCTTAAGATCGATGATACGGTAATAAACTACCCTGTTATGCAGACCATGCAGGATGAGGAGTTTTACATTGATAAAAATATAGATAAGAAATACAGCTCTGCAGGCTCCCTTATCATGGATACGGATTCCACCATAGGAAGCGGTACCCTGGCTAACGGCTATAGGGACGGAAGCGCTCCTTCAACCAATCTTATAATCCACGGACATAATATGAAGAACGGGTCAATGTTTGGAAGCCTGGATAAGTGGAGAGACAAGGAATATTGCAAAAGTCATAATATAATAAAGTTTTCGTCTCTCTATGAGGAAAGGGAATATGAGATAGTTTCAGTTTTTCTTTCCCAGGTTTACTATAAAAACCAGGATGATGTTTTTAAGTACTATAATTTTTTTAAGGCAGATAATAAGAAGGAATTTGACGATTTTTATATAAATATAAAGAGACTGGCTCTCTATGATACGGGAGTTACCGCAAAATATGGTGACGAGTTTATTACTCTCTCTGTTTGTGCCTATCATGTTGAGAATGGGAGACTCGCAGTGGTGGCCAAGCGTATAAAGTAGAAGTATCAGGTGACTTTTAGAAGGATTAGACAGGGATTTATCAGAGGACTAAGAGTATGAATTACAGGAATAATAACGGAGAAAAGGATCTTTCCGCCCTTGGCTTTGGCTGTATGCGTTTTAAGAAAAAGGGCAATGGCTTTGATATGGAGGAGATAGAGAAGGAAATAATGCATGCCATTGATATGGGCGTGAATTATTTTGATACTGCCTATATCTATCCCGGATCGGAGCAGGCTCTCGGAAGTGTTTTAAGCAAGAACAAGGTAAGGGATAAAGTCAACATAGCCAGTAAGCTTCCTCATTATATGATGAAGACCCGTGCCGAGATGGAAAAATATTTTAATGAACAGCTTTCAAGGTTAAAGACCGATCATATTGATTACTATCTTATGCATATGCTTCCCGATAAGGCAAGCTGGGAAAGCCTTAAGGAAAGGGGGGCATTGGAATTCTTAAATGAACTTAAGAAAGAGGGGAAAATAAGAAAGCTGGGTTTTTCCTATCATGGGAACAGCGATAACTTTATTGAACTGCTAAATGATCACGACTGGGATTTTTGTCAGATCCAGTATAATTATATGGATGAGAATTCCCAGGCAGGAAGACGCGGCCTTGAAGCTGCAGGTAAGAAGGGCATTCCCGTAATAATAATGGAACCTTTAAGGGGAGGAAGACTGGTAAATGATCTTCCAAAGGGAGCAGAAAAAGCCATAAAAGAGTCTGAGAGAGGCTATTCCCCGGCAGAATGGTCCTTAAGGTGGCTTTGGGATCAGAAATACGTTTCTGTGGTACTTTCAGGTATGAATTCCATGGAAATGCTTAAGGAGAATATAAGGATAGCTTCCGATACAGAGGTGGGCTCCTTTACTGAAGAGGATCATAAAACAATAGAAAAGATAAAAAAAGCTTTTGAAGAAAACATCAAGGTTCCCTGTACCGGCTGTTCCTATTGCATGCCCTGTCCTCAGGGAGTGGACATACCGGGAAACTTCAGATGTTTTAATGTTTCTTATACAGACAGTTATTTTAACGGCTTTAGAGAATATTTTATGTGTACGACCATGAAGAGAAAGCCGACCAATGCCTCAAAATGCATTGAGTGCGGGAAGTGTGAAAGGCATTGTCCTCAGGGCATTCACATAAGGGAAGAGCTTAAAAAGGTTAAAAAGAGGTATGAAAATCCAATATATAAAATAGGGGCAGCTATAATAAGAAAAAGATTCTCCTAGTATAACGATCGCAAAATAACTGGACTAATGCGAAGTATGCTTGCCCGAGAGTGCGTATCTGAAAACGCAGGCGTAGCGGGCTACGCTGAGGATTTCAGATGCGTGCTATCGGGATAAGCAGGCAAGCATTTGGTC
>JAILBX010000041.1 GCA_024680675.1 Lachnospiraceae bacterium
GTATCATCTCCTACATTCTCAATCCCTTGACTCTCTGTAGCACTCACTTCCTCACTTGTAAGGATCTCAGCACTATCTAAAGAATCACGTTTTGAATCTAACTCATTCACAAAGTCAACCAAACTCTTTGATTCATTTGCAAATTCCCTACTTGCTTCAACTTCAGCCTGTTTTTCTGCTACAGTCTCTAATTCTATGTTTTTAACCCTGTCATCCAACTGATCATTATCCAAAACAGATCCTGTTTCCGATGTAGAATCCAAATCCACCAAATATGAACCATCCTCTGATCCTTCCATATCTGATTCCAACATCATTTCATTACTGTTTTCCACATTGCCTTGAGAAACAGAATTTTCAGAATCTGCCTTCACCGCTTCGGTTTGCAAACCGTAAACAGGCATAGACTGTGAGAAGGTCATTGCACAACAAAGAACGATTGCTGCAAGTCTTTGTCCCATTAGCTTTTTCTTTTTCATATTATCCTCCTTTTATAAATATATTATCATCCAACAAATTGAAATATTATATAAGTTGCATAAGTACAAAGCAACAATATACCTTGCCATCTTGAAAGTTTCCCCTTTATCAGTGCCGGAATAGCGAGTATGGCCATGACAAAGATTACAACCGGCATATCAATTACAAGTGCTGCATTTCTTTCAGCTCCAGCTATACTGATCGTCTTTTCTACCGGAAGATCAAAGGGCGCAAGAATCATAGCCACAGCAGAAACAAAAACCATATTAAAGAGATTTGCACCACAAATATTTCCTAAAGACAAAGCACCATGACCCTTTGCAAGGGATGTTATAGCTGTGACTAACTCAGGAAGGGATGTTCCCAAAGCAACTATCGTCAATGCGATGACCGACTCGGGGACTCCAAGACCTTTTGCTATTATTGTTCCGTTATCAACTAAAAGATCAGCTCCCACAGCAATAAGCGCTGCTCCTAATACTAGAAATACTATCAGCTTCCACATAGGCTTGGATTCATCTTTACTATCATCTATCACCTCATCGCTTTTAACTGAACCTTCAGCCTTTGATTTTTCCATTTCTTTTATCCCCTGTATTGCCTGCTTAACAAGAATTGTCATATAAGCAACAAACATAAGAAAGAGCACTATGCCAACTCCTCTTGTAAAACTTCCCAAAACGTAAGCTGCAAAACAATAAACTGAAGCTGCAAGGAAAAAAAAGATTATTGGAACTTTAAGAGTTTTCTTATCAATTTTACCGGGTTTTACCGCAACAGTAATTGCCGCTATAAGAGCAGTGTTACATATAATCGATCCTAATGCATTACCGTAGGCTATTTCCCCGTGGCCGGATAAAGCTGAGTTAGATGAAACCATAAGCTCCGGTAAGGTTGTACCTATAGATACTACCGTAGCACCTATCAGGAGGTCAGGAACTTTAAACTTTTCTGCTACTCCTGCAGCTCCATCCACAAACCAATCTCCTCCTTTTATCAGGCAGATCAATCCAACTGCAAATAACAATACCGCTATAATCATAATAAGCTCCTCAAAGATTTTGTTACAACAACATAAGACAGCAGAACACTGCTGTCTTATATTTTATCATTGTTCCCTTTTTTTTCAAGGATATTAAAACGCCAAATTATATCGGTAATGACTATTCTTCATCTACCAATATATCATTACTGGCTTCACTTTCACCATTGAAACTATTTTCATATGAAATACTTTCATTTACTATGCCAGCCTCTCTCTCAGATATCTCATTTGAAATATCTCCCGAATTGACTTCGACTGTTGAACTAGTATCACCTGACCAATCTCCACTAGACTCTTCGGGTATTATCTCTCCCGACGCTTCCCCGGTATCACTATCCCCGGGAATTACACCGGGATTAATTTCTTCATTTTCCCCGCCCGGTATAGCCCCGGGATTTTCTCCTCCAGAGTTTTCTCCTCCGGGCGCTCCTCCGGGATTTTCTCCTCCAAAGTTTTCTCCTCCGGGCGCTCCTCCGGGATTACCTCCACCGGGTGCTCCTCCGGGATTTTCTCCTTCGGGATTACCTCCACCGGGTGCTCCTCCGGGATTTTCTCCTCCGGAACCACCTCCACCGACATCTGTTCCAGGTATATTTGACCCGGCTCCCGGATTGTTATTATCTCCGGGAATAACGGAACCCTGATCACCGGTCTCACCCTGGCCATTACCAGGTGATACTTCCGGAAGAGGAACATCCGATACAACACCCTGATCGTCAGAAGGATTACTGATTATACCGGAATTACCATCTACGGGTAATGGATTCTGTCCAGCAGCATCCGGGGTAGGTGTTGCTACAGGAGTATTATTACCCTTTGCAGAAGATCCATCAGTTGAAGATTTATCTCCACTCTTACTTTTACTATCATTCGCCTTAGAATCTTTAGTTTTATCAGAACTATCGCTATTATTCTGTCCCGTCTTATTTCCTGTTGTATCTGTTTTAGTCGAAGCACCCTCCGCTTTATTTCCTTCAGCATCCGATGGTTTCTTGTCTCCATTCACGGGTTTTGTCTCATTATTTTCGGTTTTTTCTTTACTTTCCGAGTCTTTTACAGCTTCATTCTGTTTTTTATCTTTTGACCCGCCTGCACTAATGTTTCCACCATTATTTCCAGAGTTATCTTCATTTATTTCACCCTGTGGCTGTCCTTGATCAACAGGATTGTTTATCTGATTCTCTATATAAACCATTCCGGGACTCATATTCTTCTCTTTGGCCTTACTCTTTATATCCTCAGTAACGATCACAGCATTTGGCTTTATACTCTTCTTCTTTTCCGGCTCAGCTGCTTTTTTATCATTCCAGCTCTCCATAGCTGTCATGACCTCTTTTTCAAGCTGTGTATTGCTAACAACCTTAGATTCCACTGTCATGACAACATCGGTTTCCTGATCTATATACTCCGCATCGGCCAATGTATCCAAGGTAATGTCTATTGCTTTATCAAGTGATTTGCCCTTCACTTCCATATTAGACAGGATAGCGGTTCCCGCTTCATTGTATGCCTTGGTAGATACTACCGTATTGAATATATTAACCCCATATTCTATTGATGGATTTACGTCAACAGTAACCTTACTGCAAGGCATTGCATAGGCAGTTACTGAGCCGGCACCTAAAACAAGAACAAGAAATGCAGCCGCGATCCTCGTGGCTTGACGAGAAAAGGTTTTTTCAAATTTCATAACCTTTGATTTGAAACTTTCAGAAGACTTTTTTGCCTTTTCAACCAGTTCTATCTCAAGCTCTTCACCTATCTGGTAGCCGTTATTATCTATCTGGCTAAAAATACCATTAGCACCTAAGATAGTTGCTATATTCTTTTCGATATCAATAACTACTGCCTTCATAATGTGTTACCTCAGCTCTCCAAATCTTTCACATACTCTCTTATATTTGGATAATCCCCATCCAAAATCAATGCCACCGCCATTAGATATTTGCGATGTCTATCTATTATTTTCTTTGATACATCTGTTCTCTTTATAATATCTCTAATTGGTAATTTCTTTTTCTTTTTTAGGAGTTCAACAAGCGGCGGTGGTAAAAATATAGCCCCAACGACCTTTTTACAACTACCCTTAGTATTATATGATTTTGGTGAAAAATCAAAAAGTTCAGACATTTTTATATCATATTTTTTTAATTCTGTGGTCAATGCTATAATCTCATCTTTTAAATCATTATTGACCCCAAAACTTGCCGCCTGGATCTTATCTCCGATCTCTAATCGAATGTTAAGATCGCTGTCATTCTCATCCGCATTTCCTTCAAATGCATCTGGTGCCACGGATATTTCACTATTTCTATCCGGTTGTTTCCTATACATATCCGTGAGCCTGCTTTTTATAACGATTGCGGCATAACTCCAAAAATTGCCTTTTTCCGATTCATAGCTATCAATAGCTTCAGATGTGGCTATCAAAGCTATAGACCATTCGTCATCACTTTCTGTTACGACATGTCCGGTAATCTTGGCTGTAAGCCTCAAAATATGATTTTTTGAATCAGCTAAGAAAGCCTCACGCTGTGAGGCATTCTCCTTAGCTTCCTTGGCTCTGTCATTATCCAGAGATTTTTTTGTTATATCATATTCTTCAGCCGCCATTCATCACCTATCTGAACAGGCTTTTCAACCACTCCATTGCTTTTTCAAAAATATTTGCACCTGTCCTATTACTAATTATATCGGCATTTTCTGAATTGTCATTAACAAAATTATTATTTTCGATAACATCAGCACCCTGGGTCTGATCCGGTCTCATATTTTCAGCATTTTCAAACTGATTTCCGCCAAACTGTTTATTCATAGGCTCCTCTCCCATGAACTGGTCTTCTATGATCAGACCTTCAGTGCTGACACCTGCTTCTTCGAGTGCAGCTAACAAAGCGTCTAAACTTTCTGAAACTTCAGTTCTCAATGCTTCAAGTTCACTGTTCTCTTCAAAATCAGGCACCTCACCCTCCGTCGGTAATTCGCCCTCTTCCGGCACTTCACCTTCTCCAAATTCAGGCACTCCATTCTCATCCATGTATGCCTTCTCTGCTTCGAGCGCAGCTTTATAAGTATCTAAAAGCTCAGTAAGTGAGGTTACAGTATCTTCATTCTCTATATCTGCAATAGCTGTTGCAACGGCATCAGTATCCAGCTTCTGTCCCATTCCACCTTCAGGTCTTTCTCCCATAGGTCCATTTCCAAATTCTTCGCCTTCAGGAAGTTCAGGTCTTTCTCCATCTTCAAATTCTACACCTTCAGGAAGTTCGGGTCTTTCTCCATCCTCAAATTCTACACCTTCAGGAAGTTCAGGTCTTTCCCCATCCTCATCGGACTGTCCCTGAGGTCCATTCTGACCATTCATCTGAGGACCACCCTGACCATTCATCTGAGGACCACCCTGACCATTCATCTGAGGACCACCCTGACCGTTCATCTGAGCCTGTCCTTGTCCATTTGTGTTCTGATACCCTGTATTTATTGCATTTTGATCTGTTCCGGTATTGGAGTTCTCATCACTTATCACTACTGTAGACTGGCCGGGCATCCCACTCATATCGGGCATTGAGCTCATATCGGGCATCCCACTCATATCGGGCATTGAGCTCATATCAGGCATTCCACTCATATCAGGCATTGAGCTCATATCAGGCATTGAAGAGCTTTCGCCACCTCCCTGAGGTCCTCCCTGATTTCCTTCTTGAAAACCGCTCTGTTCTGACTGCTGTGGAGGTCCACCCTGAGGACCACCGCCACCTTGGGGACCACCGCCACCTTGGGGACCTCCGGGCTGAGCTAATGCAGTTGTTCCCATTGCCAATGCCATAAGTCCTGCTCCTATAACTATAGTTCCTCTTCTAAGTAATTCTCTAAACTTCATATTATTAATCCTCTCTTTTCGCATTTTTTAGTTTTAATCCGCCTGCACGGTTTTGTTGAATCGTACCTTCTGTTTCTATTTCTTTTTATTTCTTGTATTAACTAAATATTATTTTTTATCACCGGTGTATTTCTAGTATCTTCTGTATTCAATTGATTATCATCTGGTTTTAATCCGGATTGAATTCCCTTATGTTTAATAATACGGAGCTTGGCATTTAAAAATTGGGGTTAAATAAAAAAAATAATCTTAAAGCTTTTAAATATATATTTCTTTCTATAACCCTACACTTTAACTATATAATTAAAAAACTCAGCCGGTAATAATACCGACTGAGTTGATCCATAAACCTTTTCAAATCAAATTAAAAACATAACAATGATTATACAGCAAACTTTTCAACCTCAACTTTAATATCATGATAAGCTGTCATATGAGCAAGACCTTTACGTGTAGTTGCATATGTGTTAGCACCTTTAATAGCAAACTCCTCTAAATATCCCTTATCTCTAAACTCCTCAAGCTTTTTCTGACACCTGCTCTTAGGAAGAATCCTTGCTGAAGCAACATCTCCTGAATAAATATTTCTTTTTTGTTCTTTTTCGATCTGATAGATTTTTGATAAAATTAAAGCGTCTGTCCTTTCCATAATATATCTCCTCTCAATTTAATCATAACAAACCCTAACATATTTGTTATGAGTGAGGATTGTACCACAGCAAAATCTATTTGTCACTACTGTTTATAAATATTTTATAATTATGAATAACACCGCTTATAAAGATAAAATATTACAATAAATCTATCTTGATCTAGCACTTGTATCACTTTCCCAGAAAGCACACAATATATGCCCTCTTCCTATGGTTTACTGTCAAAAATTCTTACCTTTATATCAAGCCTTCCATAATCCATGAAGATTACAATAGGCATAGGTAGCCAATAATTCTTCTCCATCCGAAAGGAAAAACACGGCTTTAGGAGCTGTATCCGGCTTAAGAACCTTTCTTTGAACTCCTCTATTTGTTTCAATAGCTATCCACTCAATGAAATGAGCTTCAAGCATCGGGTGCTCCACCTCTCCTACTGCCACGGTAACCTTATCCCCGTCTATGGATACGGAAGGCACATGTTTTTCGGCAGCTCCATCCGAAGTTCCCGGCTCAAGTAAAGTCATAGGCTGTCCACAACAGGATGCATGACATCCTCCTTGCTTGATCTCCTCAACTATAGTTCCACAGTGTTCACATTTGTAAATATTCATTTTTCTCTCCTTTACATAATTTCTAATCATATTTTAAGTGCCCTTAAATCTCGAACAAAATATTCGAAATCCTATAACTACATTTATTAGTCCCTGCTTGATCTGTCTCTTCTGATATATTACCTATCTTATATTTGCATCGATCTTAGCGATCAAATCTTCCTTTACAAAGGGTTTAGGCACGTGAGCATTCATTCCCGCATCTATAGTATCCTGAATATCGGACGAAAAAGCATTTGCTGTCATAGCTATTATGGGTATATTAGATAAATTCGGATCCTCTAAGGCTCTGATTCTTCTGGTTGCCTCCAGGCCACTCATTACAGGCATCATTACATCCATAAGTATAAGATCGATATCCCCCGGAGAAGAATTCCTTACTATTTCTATAGCATCAACACCGCTTGTCGTAGTTTTTACTGTAAATCCAAACTTACATAACACATATTCCGCAAGCTTTATATTCATCAAAGTATCATCAACTACCAATATAGTTTTTCCATCAAAGCGCTTACTAAGAACACTGTTTTCTACATTATCGGAGACAGATACCTCTTCTTCTTTACCTGATTCAAGAGGCAAAATGATAATAAATTCACTTCCCTTTCCAGGTGTGGTTTTCAACTCAATGGTTCCTTGCATAAGATTTACCATATTCCTAACTATAGCCATTCCCAAACCGGTTCCCTGAGTCTCTTGTACAACATCTGTTCTCTCTCTTGAATAAGCATCCCATATCTGTTTACTAAACTCCTCAGACATGCCTATTCCTGTATCTCTTACTCTTATTTCATAAGTATATTTTTCAGTTTTTTCAATTAGTTTTCCTTCTAAAAATACACTTCCTCCCTTGGGCGTAAACTTATAAGCATTGGAAAGAAGATTCAATATTATCTGGCGAAACCTTAATTTATCACATTTTATAGGATCTTCACCAAGATCGTTAATTTTTAAAACAAAATTAAGATCCCTGCTTTCCATTTCTCCTCGAACCATATCCGCACATTCGCAAAGAAGATCCTTCAGACAAATAACAGTAGTCTGAAGCTCCATTTTACCACTTTCAATACGACTCATATCCAGAATATCATTAATAAGATTCATTAAGTGGTCGCTTGCTGTTATTATTTTTTCCAAGTAATCCCTTAAGTTCTTTTTATTGTCCAATTCCTCCAAAGCAATTTTAGAAAAGCCAGTTATTGCACTCATAGGCGTCCTTATATCATGAGACATATTAGAAAAGAAAACCGTCTTTGCTCTATTTGCCCTGTTCGCCTCATCTATCGCTTCCAAAAGCATATTCTGCCTGTCCTCAAGCACAGCCTTCTGATTAGCAATAAGTCTGTCAGAATCAAGTTTCTGAGCTCTATAATCATCAAGCACTGAGGCAGTAATAAGAAGCCTGTCTACTGTATCCACTACTCTCTCAATAACGTGATAATCAATCCTTATCCATTTTCCTTTTTCCTCATCCTTATATACAAATTCCCTTCTATCACAATCTTTAAATACTTTTATACGAATCATACTGATATCACTCAGACAACAGGCTTTCTCATCTTTAACTTCCTCAAGTCTTAATGCGACAACTCTTAATATATCCCCACAAGTGGGATTTTCTTCAAGCTTAAAAATATCTCCATGCTTAATGACCTTTACCGAATCATTTACAAAATCCGCCAAATAAATTGAATTATACTCTTCTGCTAAAGTAGATATTATCTGATTATCCACCTTAATATGCCCAAGTTCGGTTTCCGATATTAAAGTTGCTGAACCAAAAGCTTTTATTGGTTTACCATCTTCATCAAACTCAGTTGTATATTTTACTCGGAATGGCACGCGACCTACAGTCAGTGGAATATCTGCTTCAAGTTCTTTTACACCGGAATCAACCTTTCTCATCATATCTCTATACATATCAGCATAATCAGGTGGAAATATTCCCATGTCGATTGCAGGCTCCGGATAATTATGAACCAGCGCAGGCAAGCCGAGATCTCTCATACACCTGTAGCAAGGACGCATCTCTTTAGTTGCAATAGTATATTCCCAGTTATAAATATTTATCTGCTCACTTGCCTGTTTGTAACGATGTTCAATATCCGCAAGAGTGTCTTGTGTCCTCTTTTCGTTAGTTATATTGGTCACAGCCTCATAGATCAACGCCTCAGAAGAAGTATTATCAATTAATACAAGACTGCTTTTTAAGCATATTTTTCCAACTCCGCAACAGTCTGAGGTAAGGGCGCGCCAAGTTTCCACAACCTGTTCCTCTTCGGTTGCTATACACTTCTTTACTGCATTCATATATAAATGAAAATTATCCTGATCAAAACTGTTTGAAATATCGGCATCAAGATAATCTCTCTTGTCTATATTCATCCACAATTCGGAAAGATACTTTTCGTTAATATCTACAACTCTAAAGCTATTACCTTTTACTGCAATTATCCCTGCAGGACCGGAAAACCTGCTTTGAAGAATATCCTCATATTTCAAGATCCCAACTCCTTATCTGAACGCTGAACAACCACAACAACTGTATCAAGTCTCAAGTACTTTGTTTTAATTATTGTACAATAATTTTATACGCTTTTCCATATATTATTAATGCTTTAAGGGAGACATTTTCAATAAAAGTATAAAAAAAAATGAGGCCAAATTTATTATTTCGCCTCATTTCTCTTCTCTGACAAAAATATTATATTTTATAAAATATTCCTTATCCGAAATATCTCTTCAACAATCCCGCGAATGCCTTTCCATGCCTTGCCTCATCACGTGCCATCTCATGAACAGTATCGTGTATTGCATCAAGATTAAGAGCTTTAGCCCTCTTTGCAAGATCTGTCTT
>JAILBX010000056.1 GCA_024680675.1 Lachnospiraceae bacterium
TCCCTTGCTTAAGAAGGTTATAACATTACTGGATGTTCCCCCGGGACAGGTCCCCACCAATATGACCCCCGCCAAAAGGCCTGCTTCAAGACCGAAAATCTTCCCCAGTGCAAAGGCCAAAAGGGGCATAATGGTAAACTGAGCAAGGCAGCCCAAAAGAATTTCTCCCGGAGAGCGAAGGACCATCAAAAAGTCATCTGTTTTCAGTGTCAGTCCCATTCCAAACATAACAAGCATAAGCAGACTGTTTATCCAGGAAGTTTTAACCCAAAGGCAGCTTGAAGGTATAAAAAGAGCCAAAGCCGCCACAAGGAGCACAATAATTGCCATATACCTTCCTATAAGATCACTTATTTTTTTCATTTTATACAATCTCTTTCCTGTCTGTAATAAAGAGAATCTCAGCATTCCAAAAATCGCTTGCATTATAACACAAGTTTTACAAATAAAAAAGTCCCGGATACATAAGGTATGATCCGGGACAGCCTCCCACATTACAAGTCAAATATGCTCATCTGCGAATATTTTTCCGGCAGGTCATTCAAAAAACAAAAACAATCCTTAGGACTTGACATAATACCCTTTGCCTTACAGGTCTTTTGAAATATCTCAGTCAGTTCCCCGGCTTTGGGACTTGGCAGTTCATATGCGTTTCCATAACGTTTGATATAGCGTTCCTTCATCCCTGGGAAATGCCTGTCAAGGGCAGCATAATAATATTCCCGGTCACCCTCCCTGAGGGTGAGCCCCATGCCAAAATCTATGATGCCTTTTACACCCACCCGAATGCATTCCTTCAGGATCGCTGTAATGTTTTCTTCTGTATCATTGATAAATGGCAGGATCGGAGTCATCCAGACCACAGTAGGAATTCCCCTTTTCTGCATTTCTTCCAAGACTTCTATCCGCCGCTTTGTATTGCAGACCTTAGGTTCAAGTATTTTACACAGATCATCATCCCAGGTGGTGAGTGTCATCTGCACCACACACTTTGCAGAACGGTTTATCTCTTCCAGCAGATCGATATCCCTTAGGATACGATCTGATTTTGTCTGTATCGCAGCCCCGAAACCATATTTTAGTATGATCTCAAGGCACTTCCTTGTCAGGCCTAAATCCTCTTCACAGTGCATATAGGGATCTGACATTGAACCGCTTCCGATCATACACCTTCGCCTCTTTGATTTCAAGGCTTTCTCTAACAATTCAGGGGCATTCTGCTTTACTTCTATATCCTCAAATGAATGTGTGAACTGATAACAACGGCTGCGACTGTCACAATAAACACAAGCGTGGGAACATCCCCTGTATATATTCATTCCATAGTGACCACCACTACCGGTAAGCAGCCCCTTGGCATCCACAAAATGCATGCTGCAGCTCTCCTTTGCTTTATTTCTTAAGCCTCTTTACAAAGCTTTCCCTATCCCAGATCAACGCTTCCGAAAGATACCCCGTCACCTTTTTGATTACCGATCACTCCTACTTTCTATCTCCCGCCTCATCCTGTCCATGCAATCTCTTAATGTGGTATTTCTTAATTCCTGCTCTGCTTTCTCCTCTATAGAACGAAATACATCTTTCAAAACAGGTTTGATATGCTTCCCGACAATGCAGAGGTCATTGGGATTCTGATGCAGATCAAACACGTGAACCTGCTCAGACTCTGAAACTGCCCGGTAGACTTCAAGTAAAGTAAGCTCCTCAGCTTTTATAAGAAGCCGGTAGCCGGTAGCGCCCTGTCTGCTTTCTATGATCTCTTTCTTCTTCAGAAGTCCTGTAATCTTACGAATGTAGCTGGCATTAGTACCCACACTGGCCGCAATCTCCTCCGAGGTCATGGGAGTTTCCGCTTCCGATATCAGGATCAGCATATGAATTGCCGAAGAAAACTTTGTATCCATTATATTTTCCTTTCATAGGTTACAATATAGTATGTCTCAGCCGGTGCCTGAATCCCCGGATCATCAAAAATGAAGCTTCCGGCATAGCCATCCTCTTCCATGGTCATATCAAAATGTGCCCTTAAAATAAAGTTTAGAGAAAGGAATACGGTCATCAGCCTTCAAGCCTTTACGCATAAGGCTTTCACGAATGGATCTTTTCTCTGCCGGATATCCAACCGGGCTTCCTACGGGAAGTACTTCATCGCCCTGAACATTCATGGCCTGTTCAAATGCACTGCGACTTAAGGACGCTGCCTTCACCATACTTCTTCAAATACTTCTCTCCATACCCGGCACGTTTTAGCTGAACAGCTTCACTCTGATCCGCTGGTCTCTCATATCATCTGAAAATGCCTCACGGCCTCTTCAATCGCCTTTATCTTCTCATCCGGGCATCCCGGCTGCTTACTTCTCCGCTCCGCTTTGGTCGATCCAAAGCCGATGTCCTTGGGACTCTGTGGATCCTTTAGAAAGCAAACATACCGTCTCGACGTTCATTTCGTTGAATAACCGATTTTGACTGTGAATATCGCTACCTTTTAAGAATCTGAACCCTTTGAATCATGACAGGATCAATTCCTGCTCATCTCCCTTTTCCAAAAACATGATCATATAAGCGGGAAGGTACGTTACTTTTCCTTTTTTCTCCACGTTACAATTTGCAAAAACAATCCCCTCCGGCATTTCATATTCCGGGTTGTTAAGACAGTTGTTCAATGCAGAATGGATCGTATAATCTTTTCCGCTT
>JAILBX010000100.1 GCA_024680675.1 Lachnospiraceae bacterium
CACCAAAAGCCGGAAAGCCTATGGTTATACTTCTGAAGAAGTGCCATTTTGCTTCGCCGGCCTGATAATATTTATATTCTAAATAAAAGGGGTATATCAAAAAGAATACAGCCAGATATGCCGATACTAAAAATTTCAAGATGCTTATGGGCATTATCTCATTAACTGTATTGCTGCTTTTACTATTGTTTTTGCTGTTGCTTTTACTGTTGCTTTTATTGTTGCTTTTGCGGCTCATTTTTTTCATTACCTTACTACTTAATATCCGGTTACAGTAAACAAGCAGAGCTTACATTACATTTGCGGGTCTCTGCCGGCTTAGTAGCGGTGTTTATTGTTTCCTATTATTATATGTATTTGATCCCTAAAGACCGAAAAGTATTATAGCATAAAGATTTCAGATATGCCATTATAATGGGTATGTATGCCATAAAGTGCAAAATTTGAAGCCTGGAATATTAAAAAGCAGGGCTGACGTGAAAAGTAAATTCCACTTCACTTTTAAAAAGCAGGTCCTATGTAAAATTGTAAGCCCTGCTGCCCTGTGTTATAATTAAAGGGATATAGCTTATGTTCAAGCGCTGAATTTCAGGAATTTTACAAAATGCCCGGAAGTTTTAATGCGTAGGGACATATATAGTTGTGATTTTTGATCAAGGAGTGGCTATGAGCGATAAGAAAGAGAAAAAAGGAATGGATATGACAAGGCGTGAGTTTTTAAAGCTTACGGCAGCGGGGGCAGCAGGTATTGCCGCATCCTCTTTAATTCCCGGTGGGATAGGAAATGTTTTTGCGGCGGAAAAAACAAGTGATTCCGCATATAATGTCCATGCGGAGGGCCAGGACAGGGCGATCAACGAAAAGATCAAAATTGAAGCTCCCAAAGAAAAGATAAGGTATGACATCATAGACAACCATCTTCATTATCTGGATTTTTTAGAGCATACAGACGGCTTTCCCGCCCTTTGTGAGGCTATGGATATGTCCGGAGTTTCCAAGGCTGTGATATTTGGAATGGGTATTGCAAAGCAGTGGGATTCAAGCATGCCTGAAGCCCCTTCCTATTACCTTAGCAATGACTCAAGATGCTATTATTATTCGGCAACGGATTTCCTCTTGGCTGAGGATCTTTTGGCCCAGCCTGAAAAAATAAGAAAGAGATTTTTCCCCTTCTGCTGCGGCTTTAACTGTAATGACAAATTTGCGGCAGACCATGTTGAACAGCTTCTTCGACTGTATCCTAAATTCTGGAGCGGTATCGGGGAGATAATGAGCAGACATGATGACCTTACGGCCCTCACCTATGGAGAGCCGCCCCATATAGACGGAGAAGGCTTCCTTGGCATATTTGATCTGGCGGCAAAAGAGGGGCTGCCTATCCTTGTCCATCACAATATTACTGCCCAGAATACCGAAAAGATCCTCTATCTTGAAGAGCTGAATAAGGCTCTTGAGTATAACAAAAAGTGTAATATCATATGGGCACATGTGGGAATCTCAAGAAGAGTTGAGGTTAAAAATCTGATCGATATAGCAGATAAGCTTCTTAATCGGCACAAGAATCTTTGGATAGATATTTCGTGGCTTGTTTATGACTACTATTTTATGGATAAGTTTCCAAACAATTACTATGACGGAGATACTCTGGATGACTGGGTAGACCTTATTGAAAAGCATCCTGACAGATTCCTTGTTGGAACGGATAAGGTTGGACATTGGGCAACGTATCCGGCTGAAGTAGTTAAATATTATAAGCTCCTTGACAGACTCAAGGATAAAACCGCGGATCTGATAATAAAGGATAATATCCTGTCACTTGTTAAGGAGTATAAATAATGGGTGGGATCGGCAGCGGAGAGCTTTTACTGATACTGCTTGTGGCCTTTATTGTTGTCGGTCCAAAAGACCTGCCAAAGCTTGCAAGGAGGCTTGGAAAGGCAGTCAAGAGCCTGCGCCGGATCCTTAGTGAGCTGACAGAAGCAGTGGATCTTGAAGAAAAAGAGGAAAGCGAAAATTTAACGTCTGATGACAAAGGAGGATGAAGATGCATATAGGAGTACAAGAACTTATCGTGATCTTACTTATTGCCGCTGTGGTTTTTGGAGGCGGAAAGCTGGCCGGCGTTGGTAAGGCCTTAGGTAAAAGCGTCAGAGAATTCAGGGAAGAGGTTAAGGATGACGGTAACAGTAAAGACCCGGTAAAA
>JAILBX010000103.1 GCA_024680675.1 Lachnospiraceae bacterium
AGGGGCATTGGAAGATGGAAGCGGTAACAAAGAAAGCGAGATAAAAAAATTCTTTGAGGACATTCCATCAAGAGAATACGTACCCCTAAGTAAAGGGGAGGCTGATCCCGAGGAAGAAAAGGCTCCTGAGGCTTCCGACGAACCAAAGGAAGAAAAGCAAGTTTTGGATTCGGATGAGGAAAAGGCTTCTTTGGACACCGAAGAATCAAAAAAAGCAAAGGAATAAAGGACTCTAAAGTCGATCCTCATAAAAAAGCAAAAGCAGGACAAAGTCCTGCTTTTTTGTTTGACCTTTTTAGATAAATAATAAAGAAATCAAAAAGGGGCTCAGCCCCGATGATGCTATCATCAAAGCTACAGCCCCTTTTACAAAAAATCAATTCACAGATTATGGCATCATATCTAACATTAACTTAACCATATCTCTCTGAGCTTCAGCTAAAGCAACTGCATTCTGAGCCTCATTTACTGCTGCAGGATAGTTAGGATTACCCTTTGTAAGATCCTTAACTCCGTTAAGAAGCTGCTTATTGATCCTTACATTCTCAACGCATGACTTATATATCTCGTTAACAAAATTCTTCTTGTAAGCATTCTGAGCCTTAACCAGCTGATCATCATACTGCTTAAGAGTTGTTGCCCAAGCCTTTGACTGAGCTACCTCTGTCTCGTACTGTCTTCTCTGCTCTACTCCTGATCTCTTTATCTGATCTGAAAAAGCGTCAGCCTTTACAGGAACTACTGCTACAAATGCCATAACAACAAGTGCAACTACACCTTTAAATAAACCCTTCATGTTTAATTTCCTCCTAAAAATGATCTCTTAAAATAAATTCTCAATTATTTTGTAGCATCAAAAGCATTAAGTCTTGCCTTAGCATCATCTCTCATAGCACAAGCATCTGCATAATTCTTCTCAGCTTCCTCAAGACCGGCCTTGAAATTAGGATTTACGGTAACAAGATATTTAAGATTCTTAACAACCTCATCTTTAACCCTAACATTCTCACAAGCTGCCTTGTAGATCTCATTTAAGAAGTTTCTGTTGTACTGCCACTGAGTTGCGGTATTCTTTGCATGAAGATTGTCAAGATATGCATTCCAATTTGCACTCTCCTTAAGTGCCTTCTCAAGTCTCTGAGCCTGATCAGCCTCTACAGCCTTAACATTCTTTGCAAGTTCATTTGAGAAAGCTTCCCTCTGCTTTGCGTAGGTTGCTTCCTGCTGAGCCTTCCAAGCTTCTGCTCTTGCAACATTAGAAGCTATCATGTTCTGAAGCCACTGCTGTTCCTGTTCAAGAGTAGCTGCCTTAGTAGGAACTACTGCTACAATTGCCATAACTACAAACGAAACTGCCAACTTATAAAACCTTTTCATCATAAACCTCCTATAGTTTATACAATATTTTAGTAAGAGGGTAGCACTTTCATACCCTCCAATACAATATAACATATCTTTTTCTATTTTCAAATAAAATTTTTATCTTTTTTTAGATTTTAAAACACAATTTTTTCACAATATTGTGCTTTCCCCGTTTTTACTGACTTTTTCAGTAAAATTGTATTCAAAAAAATACTTTATTTCCGCCCCCTGTCAGCCTGCTTTTACCGAAAATCCAAGCATTATGTAAACTAATACGGCAAAGATCCCAAAGCCAAGACAAAGAACATCAATACTTCTGGCCGGAAGTGACTTATCTTCAATCTCAGCTCTGAACATAGCTAAAAAGAGACTCTGAACAACTATCACCCCGGCAATATAGCGAAAGTCCTGAGCACTGAAATTATCCGACTTAAAGGCGAAGGAAAAATATGCCCCCAGCATAGTGATGTAATATATGAATAAAGTCCATTTAATATCGGCAGGATTATCTCTTTTTATCGAAAACTCTCTGTCCTTAACGCTTTTTGCCAAAGTAAGTATCATGGATAATAGAGCAAGCATTGCTAAGAGCACCGATGTGATAAAAAGCGGAAGGGCAAAAGCATTTATAGCTGGCATGAGCCGGCCAAAATCATACTCCCCGAATATGGCAGTTTTAAATAAAGCAACTATTATATTGTACTCGTCATAAGGATCATTATAAGCCACCATTGAGGGATAGATGCTATTTGTCCTTATATCCAGAAATCTGGAAATAAAGTCCCTCTTTTCAAGGATCTCACCTACAGGAGGTATATAATTAAAGGGCATGCCATAGCTTATCATATTTCTTATTTCCCAACCTATCCCAAGGGGAAAAACTATGATCGCAAATATAAAATAATGCAGGAGACAGGTAAGTCTCCCCTTCTTATCCTCCCTTATAAGCTTCAAGAGAAAAACAAAAGCCACCGCCGGAGCTATCATACCTCCCGAGAGCTTTGCAAGCATAGACAGCCCCAAAGTCAGGGCTATAAGTATTATCCTAAAGAGACCTCCCTCTTTATACCATCTTATAAGGAAATAAAAGCATGCAAGAGACAAGACCAGAGACAGGGCATCATTATTTATACTTCCCGACATCAAAATAAATACCGGGTGAATTGATATTATCAGAAGTGCTGCTATCATGCCCTTCTTTTTTAACTTAAGCTCCCTGCATATAAAAAGTGAAAAGACCTCTACTGCAGCCGTATAAAAAAGAGTCAGGGCCTGTACATTTTCCTGAAGCTGCCTGTAGACATGGGTGAACTTATTACAAAACTTCATCCATAGAGCTGCAATGATGTGATGGAGAGGCGGTTGGAAAAAAGCCCATTTTTCTCTGGGATCCCCCTGAGGCAGGGAATTGTTGAAATAAATATACTCAATATAACCGGCATGTCCCTCTCCAACGCCAAAATCTATAACATCATGCTGTCTTGTATAGATAGCCGTGTATAAAACATAAGCCGTCTTTATAAGAATTCCTGTCAGCATTATGACATATAATATTGTATCCTCGCTGTATATTATGCTTTTTCTCAAGGATAAAAAAACGATAAGAAAGACAAGAGGCCAAAAGAGATAAGCCGGATTCCATAAGCCCTCTTTTGTAGTGTCAAAGCAGAAGCTCACAACAAGCATTAATGAAAACAATAATATAAAAGGTTTTAATCTGAAGGTCGTGTTTTTCATATTTTCATTATACACAATTTTTGATCTTTTTACAGAATTATAAATTGTAATTATCAAATATAGATGATACACTGTTACTGTTCATTTTAGGAATAGGATAAGACTTGATTTTTATCATAAGGAGGAACTCATACCGTGGGTGGTTTTTTTGGTGTAGTATCAAAAAGCGAATGTAAATATGATCTTTTTTTCGGAACGGATTATCACTCTCATTTAGGTACCAGACGAGGTGGAATGGCAATGTTCGGTTCCAGAGGATTCGACAGAGCCATTCATAATATTCAGAATTCTCCCTTCAGGACTAAATTCGAACAGGATGTTCAGGACTTTGACGGTCGTATAGGAATAGGCTGTATATCCGACTATGAACCCCAGCCTCTCCTGATCCAGTCCCATCTTGGAAGCTATGCCATAGCAACGGTTGGCAAGATCAATAACACCGAAGAATTAATAAAGGATGCTTTTTCCACAGGAAGAACCCAGTTCCTTGAAATGAGCGGAAGTAATATAAATCCTACAGAGCTTGTTGCATCCCTTGTGAACCGTATGGATAGTATTGAGGAGGGTCTTTCTTATGCCCAAAGCGTGATAGACGGTTCCATGTCTATTATAATAATGACAGAAAAGGGACTCTACGCTGCCAGAGATCTTTACGGACGTACTCCCATTATGATAGGCGCCAAGGAGGATGCTTATTGCGTTTCCTTTGAAAGCTTTGCATACATTAACCTTGGTTATCAGGATAAAAAGGAATTAGGTCCCGGCGAGGTGGTCTATATAACAGAGGATGGCTACCAGGTTCTTAAGCCTGCGGGAGACACCTTAAAGATCTGTACCTTTCTTTGGATCTACTACGGCTATCCTACTTCTACCTATGAAGGTATAAATGTTGAAGAAATGCGTTATAACTGCGGCAGTCTTTTAGCTAAAAGGGATGATGCCCATCCCGACCTTGTTGCGGGGGTTCCCGATTCCGGAACGGCTCACGCCGTAGGCTATGCCAACGAATCCGGCATTCCCTTCTCCCGTCCTTTTATAAAGTACACCCCTACCTGGCCAAGATCATTTATGCCCACAGATCAAAACCAGAGAAATTTAATAGCAAGAATGAAGCTCATACCGGTAAATGCCCTGATCAATGGTAAATCCTTACTTCTTATAGACGATTCCATAGTCAGGGGAACTCAAATGAGAGAAACTACGGAATTTTTATACAACAGCGGTGCCAAGGAAGTTCATATAAGGCCTGCCTGTCCCCCTCTTCTCTACGGCTGCAGGTTCTTAAACTTCTCAAGATCCAATTCCGAATACGATCTGATAACAAGAAGGATAATCAGAGAAAGGGAGGGGGAGGATGTTTCAGATGAAATACTCTCCGACTATTCCGATCCGGATTCTTCAAACTATAAAGAAATGGTAGATGAAATAAGAAAACAGCTAAACTTTACTTCCCTGAAATTCAACAGGCTTGATGATATGATAGAAGCAGTTGGTATAGATAAGGAGAAGCTTTGCACATATTGCTGGGACAAAAAAGGGGATTGCAGAAATTGCAGTTGCTGTAAAGGAGCTAAATAATGATAAATTTTGAAGAAGAATTAAAAAAATTTCAACCCAGCATGGAGGTTGAATACGTTGAAAATGCCATTTATGAACACGACCTTACAGACATGACCGATATTTTTTTCGAGTTTATGAAAAATGAAAAAGCCGCACAGGAAGCTGCTATTTTGAATGCTTCTATGGCAGATGTCCAAAGACCTATGTAAGACGGATGAGGATATAAAATGAGATGTTATTCCTGTGGTAATCTGCTGAGTGAACTTGATTTCTGTCCGACCTGCGGAGCAGATGTACGTTTATACAAGAAAATTATAAGCGCTTCATCTCTTCTATATAATGAAGGCTTGGAAAAGGCTAAGGTAAGGGATCTGTCCGGAGCAGTAAACTCTCTAAAGCAAAGTCTAAAATATAATAAGAGAAACACAGACGCAAGAAACCTCTTAGGCCTTGTGTATTTTGAGATGGGTGAATCTGTCCTTGCCCTTTCCGAATGGATCATCAGCAAAAACCTGGACAGTAAAAAAAATCTGGCTGATGAATACATTAATTTACTGAGTTCAAACCAAAATGAGCTTGATACCATTAATCAGACTCTCAAAAAGTATAATCAGGCGCTTCAGTACTGCTATCAGGGTTCAAAGGATTTAGCGGAGATACAGCTTAAAAAGGTGATCTCCGTAAATAAAAATCTGATAAATGCCTATCAGCTTTTAGCTCTGATCTATATTGACAACAGAGACTATCCAAAGGCCAAACGAACTCTTCTTAAGGCATTATCAATAGATTCGGCAAATACCCGTTCAAGATATTATCTTTTAAATGTGGAAAGTGCTCTCAAGGATATTGCAGAGCATTCCTCTGATAAAATGTTGAAACAGGAAGCCTTAAACTCTATCAGTTATGAAAGCGGTAATGATACCATAATAAATCCCCGGCTTCCTAAAGAAAAGGTTGGAGTTTCATCTATAGTTAACATAATACTTGGTCTGGTGGTGGGCATACTGATATGCTGGTTCCTTATACTTCCGGCAAGGATCGAAAAGGAGGTCAGCGGATATGACGACCAATACAAGCTGGTAAGTGAAGAGCTTGCCGCCGAAAAAACCAACTCTCAGGAAAGAGAGCATCTTATAGATCAATATGACAGTAAGATAAAGGAGCTTCAGGATGAAATAAACTACCTTAAGGGCTCCGGAGTTCTCAATGAAAACGACTACCTTATGCAGGCTGCAAATGCCTACCTCAGTGGTACGGATAATTCTGATGAGATAATGGATAATTTAAACAATATATCCGAGGATTACTTAAAAACCTCAAAGGAATCCTTCAGAAAACTCTATGAAACTCTTAATGCCAATGCCGGAACAGAAGCTGTAACAAAATATGTGGAGGATGCCAGAAAGGCCATAAGACAAAATGACTATAAGACTGCAATAGATGCTTATACCAAGGCCTACTCCATTCACAAGGATGATCAGTCACTTCTCATGTCTCTGGCTCACGCCTACAGAGAATCGGGGGATACAAACAAGGCAAATGAGCTTTATATGGAAATAATAGAAAAGTATCCCGACACCCAGGAAGCACAGGATGCCGGCGACTTCATAACCGATTGATGTAAAAATGTTGCAAAAAAGGGACGGCTCTTTAAAAGACCGTCCCCTTTTTTGTAAATCCTTTATCAAGCCTTTGTCAGCTGAGAAAGTCTCTCCTTAACCTGGGTCATCATCTGCTCATATTTACTCAGCTTTTCTTTTTCCTCAAGTATCTTCTCCTTAGGCGCCTTGCTTAAAAACTTCTCATTGTTCAGCATGGAGTTCGAACGCTTAAGCTCCCCTGCAAGCCTGCTCTCCTCCTTTTTCAGCCTTTCTATCTCCTGTTTTATGTCCACAAGCTCATCAAAAGGAATATATATATTGGCATCGGCAATAACCACAGATACCGCATCCTCTCCTATACCCTCTCTGTCACTTTTTACTATAAGCTCGGAAGCAGATGCCAGGGATGAGAAAAAGAGCTTTCCCTCTTCAAAGGCTCTGAGCACATCCTTATTCTCCGAAACCACAAAAACCTTGGCTTTTCGCGACAGAGGAACATTCATAGTGGTTCTGACATTTCTTATGCCCCTTACAGCTTCCTTTATAATCTCTATCATTCTTTCATCGGATTCATAATTTCTGTCCTCTCTGTACTCAGGCCATTTGGAGATCATTATTGACTCCTCTTCCTCCTGAAGTGTACAAAAGATCTCCTCTGTTATAAAGGGCATATAGGGATGCAAAAGCTTAAGAGCATCTATCAGAACTGTCTTTAAGGTATATAAAGCCGCATTCTGGGAAATCTGATCGTCAGTATTGTAAAGACGAGGCTTTACCATCTCGATATACCAGTCACAGAATTCATCCCAGATAAAGTCATAAACCTTTGAAACAGCAATGCCAAGCTCAAATTTATCCAGATTTTCCGTAACCTCTTTCACAACATTGTTGAGCTTGCTTATGATCCATTTATCAACAGGTAAAAGCTCACCTGCCTTTGGCTCATAAAGCTCCTTACCTTCCATATTCATCATAATGAACCTGGAAGCATTCCATACCTTATTTGCAAAATTTCTGTTAGACTCAAGTCTTTCATAATAGAAACGCATATCATTTCCCGGTGCATTTCCCGTTATAAGGGTGAGTCTTAAGGCATCTGCTCCGTAATCATTGATTATCTCCAAAGGATCGATACCGTTACCTAAGGATTTTGACATCTTTCTACCCTGAGAATCCCTTACAAGTCCGTGGAAGAGAACTGTCTTAAAGGGTTTTTCTCCCATCTGCTCATATCCGGAGAATATCATTCTTATAACCCAGAAAAAGATTATATCATAACCCGTTACCAAAACATCCGTAGGATAAAAATATTCAAGATCCCTGGTTTTCTCCGGCCAGCCCAGGGTTGAAAAGGGCCATAAGGCAGATGAAAACCATGTATCAAGGGTATCCGGATCCTGTGTGAGGCTTGATCCTCCACACTTTGGACATTTACAGGGTTTTTCCTTGGCAACAACTGTCTCATTACAATCATCACAATAGTAGGCCGGGATCCTGTGTCCCCACCAGAGCTGCCTTGAAATGCACCAGTCCCTTATATTACCGGTCCAGTTATAATAAGTCTTCTCCATTCTCTTTGGAATAAGCTTGATATCTCCCTTTTTTACTGCCTCTTCGGCAGGCTTAATAAGCTCATCCATTTTTACAAACCACTGTTTCTTAACCATAGGCTCTATAGTGGTCTTACATCTGTCATGGGTGCCCACATTATGAACATGCTCTTCTATCCCAACAAGAAGGCCCATGGAATCAAGTTCCTTTACAATGGCATCTCTTGCTTCATATCGGTCCATTTTGCAGAATTTTCCGCCATTTTCGTTAATGGTTGCATCATCATTCATAATATTGATTATAGGAAGATTATGTCTTACACCTACTTCAAAGTCATTGGGATCGTGACCGGGAGTTATCTTTACCACACCTGTACCAAATTCCATATCCACATAGGAGTCTCCTATTATTGGAAGCTCCCTGTTTACTATGGGAAGCATAAGTTTTTTACCGATAAGATGCTTATACCTTTCATCCTCGGGATTAACCGCAACTGCTGTATCTCCCAGCATAGTCTCGGGACGGGTGGTGGCAAATTCAATAAAGTCCTTATCACTTACACTGCCATCCTCATTTATGAAGGGGTACTTTATATGCCAAAAATGTCCTGCCTGCTCCTCATACTCTACCTCTGCATCCGAAATAGATGTGTTACATACAGGACACCAGTTTATGATCCTTGAACCCTTATAGATAAGGCCCTTGTCATAAAGCTTTGTAAACACCTCTGTAACAGCCTTGTTACAGCCCTCATCCATGGTAAATCTTTCTCTTTCCCAGTCACAGGAGGATCCAAGCTTTTTAAGCTGCTCAACAATCCTTCCCCCATACTCCTTCTTCCATTCCCAGGCACGCTCTAAAAACTTTTCTCTTCCAAGATCTTCCTTTGCCACACCTTCTTTTTTCAGGGTCTCGATTATTTTGACCTCTGTGGCAATACTTGCATGATCCGTTCCCGGCTGCCATAGAGCATTATATCCCTGCATTCTCTTATACCTTATAAGGATATCCTGCATAGTATTATCCAGTGCATGCCCCATATGAAGCTGTCCTGTTATATTTGGGGGCGGGATAACTATTGTAAAAGGGGTCTTGCTTTCATCTGCTTCGGCATGAAAATATTTTTTATCAAGCCACTTCTTATAAATCCTATCCTCCATACCCTGTGGGTCATAGGTTTTGGATAATTCCTTTCCCATCTCATTTCCTCCTTAATTGTTATAAAGAAAGATCTCATCTAAGACCTTTTATCTGATTTTATATACCTTTTGAAGTATCAGGCTTTTCTTCCTTTGATCCAGCTTCCTCTAAAGGCTTTTCTTCCTTTGCTTCAGCCTCTTCTAAAGGCTTTGCCTCCTCTGATCCGGCTTCCTCTAAAGGCTTTGTCTCCTCTTCCTCCTCAGAGACAGCTTTTTCCTCTCTGTATACCACTCTGTTTCTTCCGCCTTCCTTTGCCTCATAGAGCAAAAGATCCGCCGCATTGATATCCTCATCCATACTGCGGGCATTATTACACTGAGCTACACCAAAGGACATTGTAACGCTATGAACTATCCCTTCATGCTC
>JAILBX010000118.1 GCA_024680675.1 Lachnospiraceae bacterium
ATGATCTGCAAACCTTCCCTCTCTGATAAGCTCATCGAAGGCTTTTTTTTCATCAAAGCAGACCACTCTGTCCATATCATAATTAACAAGATTCCTGTCTAACTCTCCCACCTTTGGCAGCCATTCGTCCGAATAGACCGCAGAACAAAGCTTGTAGTCAGGATAGGGATAATAAAACCTCCCCTTAAGTCCTTCCTTTTCCAAAAGCTTTAAAAGTCCCTCCCTGGAAAAGGTTCTTACTCCACGGGAGGAGCTATAGCCTTCTATTCCCTCAAAATAGCGGTCGGTATGATCCTCCTTACAGCCTGCAAAATACTTAAGACCGTATTTATTCTCTATTGCGATCACAAGCCTGCCTCCGGGCTTTAAATGCTTCTTTATCTTACCAAGAAGATCACTGTAGGGATCGCTGCTTCTAATATAGCTTTCCGCATATTCCAAAACACCGATCAGGGTAATGATATCAAACTTCCTTGTAAGCCCTTCTTCAATGTCCTCAAAATTACCCACTAAGATTGAAAGATTATCCGCCTCCCTATGCCTGTAGGCATTAATGAGACTTCTCTTCTTGCTAAGCTCTATACAGGTTACGGATCCCGCCATATGACAGAGACTCCCGGTGACAGCACCACATCCGGAGCCTATCTCCAAAACATCCTGATCCTTATTTATATCAAGAAAGCTTATGATATTCTCCCTGCTATGGGAAAGATGATACATGACAGACCAGGATCTGTAGGACAGGATAAGCTCCTCATAATCCTTTTCGGAATAGTTTTTTACGGCTTCAAGAAGCAGATCCTCATTGGCTCCCTCCGAGTAAAGATCCTCTCCGCTGTAATAGCTGTAATCCAAAGTAACCTTGCCTATATTTTCTTTTACTTCACCGATCTTCTTCATTTTCTTTTCTCACTATAACTACTGAATCCATATCATAAAAGCCTGTGGTATTCTTGTCCGATATAACGGTCAGATTAAAAACGTCATATAACCTGTGGTAAACAGTAAACTCACCCTTTCTGTATCCCACACAGCCAAGAGAGACCAGATATTCTCCTCCCTGAAGACTCATCTTCTGGGTAAAGGTAGCCACCATTACATCTCCCTTTTCCGGAGTACCTGTTGACAGCTTTTCAAACATTGTATTGGTTCCCGTTATTTCCGTTCCCTGCATATTCTTAAAGGAAACCGCAAATATGGGCTCCTGAATACTTTCAAAGAACCTTATCTTAAGCTTTACAGTAAACTCTTCTCCCTTTATTATGGTGTTTGTTATTTCCCCCGACTTGTCATAGGCACAGAAATCCTCAAATTCAGCCAGACCGCTGCCGTATTCGTCAAAAGATGGATTGAGCTCCATTCTGTCCTTCCATTTCTTTCCTTCTGAAAGATTCTGGCTCTTTCTCGTATCAACCTGTTTATCCAGCTGACCCACGAGAACCTTTTTATACATATCTATTATTTCCTTGGGGTTTCCTTCCCCGATCTTTTTTCCCTTTTCCAAAAGCACTACTCTGTCACAGTACTTTGATATACTGCTAAGATCATGGCTTACAAAAAGTATGGTTTTTCCCTGCTTTTTAAACTCCTCAAACTTTCTGTAGCACTTATTCTGAAAGAAAACGTCTCCCACGGATAAGGCCTCGTCAACTATAAGGATCTCCGGATCTATGTTTATTGCTACCGCGAAAGCAAGTCTTACAAACATACCGCTTGAGTAGGTCTTTACCTTTTGATCTATAAACTCTCCTATATCCGCAAAATCAAGAATATCCTGCAGCTTGCTGTCTATCTCCGCCTTTGAAAAGCCTATCATTGTACCGTTAAGATAAATATTCTCCAAACCGGTATATTCCATATTAAAACCGGCTCCAAGCTCCAGCAGGGCGGAAATCCTTCCGTTTATCTTAACCTCTCCATAGGTAGGATTTAATACTCCTGTTATGATCTTAAGAATTGTAGACTTTCCGGAGCCATTGGTACCTATGATACCTACAGTCTCTCCGTTTTTTACTGTCATGCTTACGTCATTCAAGGCATAGTGTTCCCTGAAGTTTATATTCTTGCTAAGATGCAGAGCCTCCTTGATACGGTCTCTGTTTCTGTCATACAGCTTATATATCTTTGTAAGATTATTGATTTCTATAGCTACCGAACTATCCATGATCTCCTCTATCATCTACTCAGATCTTTATATATATGAAAAATCTTTAGATTACCGAATTCAAAAATCACCCATCTTAAAGCACATCGGCGAAATGTACCTTGAGCCTTTTAAATACAAGGGCGCCAAAAGCAAATACTCCCACCGTAAATATCCAGAAATAGGCTGTCCAGTAAAAATTATCAAAAAACCAGACCTTGTTTATCAGGGCGTCTCTGTAGCCTGACACAATATAAAACATGGGATTTAATCTGAATAAAACATGCCACTTCTCAGGCAGGGTATCTATATTCCAAAGTATGGGAGTAGCCCAGATCCCGACCTGAAGTCCAATATTTATGATCTGTCCAAGATCTCTGAAAAATACCATTATGGAACAGGTTACATAGCTTAATCCCAGTACCAGCATAAACATACAGAAGGAGTAATATATAACCTGCAGGGTATAAAGATCCGGATAAAGACCATAGCAGGAATAAAGGATAAGTACAAAAGCCACAAAAAAGACATGAACAAATAAGGCGGACACTATCTTTATTATAGGCAGTATACTTATCTTAAAAACAACCTTTTTAACAAGGAAATTATACTCAAGAAGGGAACCTGCTCCGCTTCCTATGGCCTCTGAGAAGAAAAACCAGGGCACGATCCCTGCGATCAGCCAGAGAATATAGGGGATCTCTATTCCACCCTTAACTGCCGCTGCCCTTTGAGGCAGGGCCACCGCAAAAACAAACCAATACAGGACTATGGTTATAAGAGGCTGAACAAAGGCCCAGAAAATACCAAGATAGGAACCTGCAAACCTGGTTCTGAAATCATTTTTTGCAAGCTTCCATATGAGAGATCTGTTTTGCCACAATTCAAGGGGTAAAAGCACTACTCTGTCGTAGGTTTTAATAAAGATAAGAAAAAAACCATCCAAAACTACACAGGAGAATACCTTTTTGATAATCTCCTCTGTTGCCTTGGCGGTTGGATCATGATGTATTATGATATATAGGTTGACCAGGACTACAAGAATTGTCAGTCCCGTAAGAATCTTCTTTTTATTTACTGTCATCTTCTTTAACTGCCACGCTAAAAGGTTTCCTTAAGCGTAAGCCATTTCGTATCCTTATCTGAAATTATCAGCTCATCTATTCCTTCAAGGGGCCATTCAATTCCGATATCAGGATCATTATAGGCAATTCCTCCTTCATCATTTGGATGATAGAAGTCCGTGCACTTGTATGCAAACTCCGCATAATCGGAAAGCACTAAAAAACCATGAGCAAAGTTTTTGGGGATGAAAAACTGCTTCTTATTCTCTGCTGAAAGCCTTACTCCATACCACTGTCCATAGGTTTTGGAACCCTTTCTTATATCAACAGCCACATCAAAGACTTCACCGTAAATACATCTTACTATCTTATCCTGAGGATGCTTTAGCTGAAAATGCAAGCCTCTTAAAACTCCCTTCTTGGAAGCTGACTGATTATCCTGAACAAAAGTAAGATCTATGCCGGCCTCCTTAAAGTCATTGTAGTTATAGGTTTCTAAAAAATATCCTCTCTTATCTCCGAAAACTGTGGGGGTTATAACCTTAAGCCCCTCTATCTGACACGTCTCTACTGATATCTTTCCCATTTCTGCTTAGTCAACTTTCCTTGATTATTTTTTTTCTGATGATATGCAGAAAATCCCAAAGTAAAATGCTGCTCGGGATTTTCCGCATTAAGATCTTTATTTCTGTTATTTACTGCAAAACCCGGATTTTTTAATATCCCAGGTAACTATGGTTCATATCAACGTTTCCGCTTATTCCTCCTACCGAACCCTTGGAGGTATACTGCCACAGATCATACTTTCCTTTATAGGTAGGACCTGATGCATTGTACTGGGCAAGCCAGATCTTATAGCCTGAAAGAGCCGATGCATCCATATAGCTTGAAAGCCAGGTCTTGTTTGCATATACTCCGGCTGAATATCCGGCAGACTTAACTGTAGAACAGAAGGCCTTAATATTTGTGGTCCTCTGTGAAGCAGGCAGGGAATCATATCCCGGTCTTGAGCTGCTCTCCACATCTATGAATATAGGATAGTTTACTCCGTATCCCGATGCAAGAGCTACGCACATTGAAGCTTCCTCTACTGCCTCAGCCTCATTCAGGGCCGTTGAGAAGAAGTAGATACCAACCTTCAAGCCTGCCGCCTTGGCTCCCTTGATATGTGAGGTATAGTAAGGATCCTGTATAAGGACTCCGGTACTTGCTCCTCTGTATCCGCATCTTATGATAACAAAATCTATTCCCGAGGCCTTTACGGAAGACCAGTTGATGCTTGGCTGATACTTGGATACATCAATTCCCAGGGTTCCGCTTCCCTGAGCCAAAGCTCCGTTATCCGAGAAGGTATATGTCACGCCCTGTATAACCTGTGTTCCGGTTACGTAGGTATGATCACTCTTATAATAATAGGTTACTCCATCTATTGTCTGCCAGCCCGTGTAGAGGTAGGAATCTGTTTTCCTGTAGAACTTACGTCCCGGATCATCTAAATAGTCCCCATACTTGGCAAGTCTGTACTCTCCGTCAACAGATATATAAAGAGGATTCTTTGCAGAATCATAAAGCTGGGCGTCCCTGCTGTAATTTGTTTCACTGGCAGGCGTTGCCGTAGCTGTAGGTGTAGGAGTAGCTGTGGCGGTAACCATATCCGCTTCCACTGCTGCCGTAGCTGTGGGTGTAGGCGTAGGTGTAGGTGTTGCTGTGGCTTCAGGTGTACTTTCCTCCTTTGCAGGCTCCGCTGTGGCTGTTGCCTCCGGAGTAGGGGTAGCTGCCTCTGTGGGCTCTGCTGCAGGAGCAGCTTCAGTAACTTCAGCAGTAGGCTCACTCACCGGTGCAGATCCTTCTTCTGAATTCTCCTCGCCCTCCTCAGCAGGGGCTTCGTAGCTTTCACCCTTTTCCTGAACAGTGTCAACCAAAAAGACCGGCGCACCTAAAAGGACCTTTCCTCCCACTATTTTATTTGAAAAATCTTTTATCTTATCTATGGCTGCAAGAAGATTGTTTTTCTTGCTTACGGCTGTCAGCTTAGTCAGATCAACCTTTGCTTCAACATACTCCTCGCCCCCGGCTGTCTTGGTGGATTCACACCATTCAACTGTGTCCGTAGGAGCCGTTCCCGTTTCAACATCAGCAGGTCTGTTTCCTCCCGTATCCTCTGCAGCAACGTTAACTTCCTTCTCTGACTTTATTTCCTCTTTAATATTAGCTATTACCTTATATTCAACAGTAGCCTTAACTGAACATACCTGCTTGGTGCTTGGAAGAACATATCCCGCCAAAGCCTCGTTTGGAACTATCTCAACAGAATAATCTCCTGCAGACATGTCCGTTATATGGATCACTCCATCCCTGTCCTCATCCTCGGCTATCTTTTCCTGTCCGCTGCCGTCAGATACCGCAACGCTCCAGGGAAGATCCTTAACAAGGGTATCATCATTATCTACAAGCTTTATCTTAAGATCCTTTTCAACCGAGGTAAGCACCAGGTTTAAGGGCACAAGCTCGACCTCTTCAGGCTCTTCTGCTGCTTTGGGAAGCTCTTCTTCACTGACGGTCTGCAGTATTTCAGCATCATCGTCAGCATATCTCTCAAGACTGGCCAAAGCTATAGCCCTGTTCTGTTCCCCCTTATAAGCAGCATAGACTCCTGTGGTCATAGCCCCGGTTATAAATATCATAACCGCCATAGCTGCCATAGCCCAATGAAGTCCCGTCATATGCCTGAAAAAGCTTTCAAAAAATCCGGACTCCTCGGGGAAATCAGAACTGTCATAGCGCCAGTTGGAAGAATTTCCCTTCTTCATGGAAAAACCACTGTTTTTCCCCTCCCCGGGCATTCCTGATCCGTCGGAAACCATTGAGCCTCCAAGACTTTCGGAAAGCTCTGTTTTATTCGGATCAGACTCCTTTTTACCAAAAAGGGATGGCTTCTTTAATTCGTCGGATTTTATTATTATTTTATCGTTTACCTTCTTTATGGCTCTCTGCCTGCCGGCAGCAGAGCTTTCATTGGCGGCCTGACCTTCAGCCTTACCAAAGATCTCATCTAAAAGCTTTTCCCTGTCTCCGTCTTCAGGCCGAGCTGAAGCTTCTTTCGCCGCTTTTTTAGCTTCCTCTTCCTTCATGGCAGCTATCCTCCTGACTTCAGCCTTGTCAGCCTCAAGTCTTTCAGCTTCCTTTCTCTTAGCCTCTGCCATTTCGGCCTCTCTTCTTTCAGCCTCAAGCCTTTTGGCTTCA
>JAILBX010000130.1 GCA_024680675.1 Lachnospiraceae bacterium
GACATGGATCCGAAGATTATGGCTGCTCAGTTTTCTTCCCCGATTACTGTTTGGATCAATCTATGTGACAGGGAACCTAAGCGGGAAAAAGAAATAATGGAACTGGTAAGGAAACATATAATACAGTTTTTTGAGATATACCAAAAATAAATGCTAAATATGCATTTGTTTATAGCCGGTCAGTTTTACGGCTGACTGGTTTAATTTTTTTATTAAGCTAACGAACGATAGGAAGTATTACTGCTCATGGACATATAACTCTAACGAATTTCTGGAGGGTATAGTAAAAAGATATGACATTTAAGTCTATATTGATCATTGTTCAATGTATTTGCATAGTCGGAATATTTATTGAAATACTTCTTATATTGAGGAAGATGAAGGGTGCCCTTCATCTATATCTTCTTTTGAGTTTCATAGCCTTACTTACAAATGAATGCGGATATCTTTTAGAGCTTATTTCCCAGAATAAAGAGGCATATACCGCAGCATTGAAATTCTCCTATTTTGGTAAGATCTGGTATGCACTTTTAATGTTTCTTTTTGTTACAGAATTTACCCGAATAAAGATTCCCACAATAGTAAAATATTTGATGTTATCCTTTCACGCTTTTGCCTATATGCTGATTTTTACAGTAGAATACAATACACTGTATTACACATATTTTGATGTAAGACGTTATAAGGGATTTATGAGGAGCGAGCATGGTAATGGAATAATCTATCGTATTTATATGACGATGCAGATTCTGTATATCGTGACCGGGATTTTTTTGCTTATAAAAAGCCACATAAAAAGAAAGAGAACAAAGGAAAAACGCTGCATTTTAACTATTATAGCAGCTTTTTTCGTAGAAGGTTCATTCCTCGTAGCTCAGCTGGTAAGGATTCCCGGAGTATCAGAATTTTATGATGTGACAATGGTGGGATACTTCATCGGTACAATACTTATGCTTGTTGCTATGATCTCTTTTAACCTTCTTGGTACAGTCGAGATTGCAAAAGAATTTGTTATCGACAGAATATCTGAAGGAATCATAGCGGTTGACAATGAAGATGTGATTGAATATTACAATAAGCCCGCCGAAAAAATCTATCCAGGGCTTGGTCCTGATCCGTTACTGAAGCGTGGCTATGGTGAAATATGCTGGGATGATGATGAGATTTTAAAAAATATAAAGCAGGCTGTTGCCAAAGCGTCAAATATCGTTATAGGTGACCGCATATATACTCCGGAAGCAAATGACCTTTTCAGTGGAGATGAAATTATCGGAAAGATATATGCTCTGGTGGATGATACAGAGCATTATCAGTATATGTCAGAGCTTGAAAAACAGAAGGAGATTGCCGACAATGCAAATAAGGCAAAGAGTCGTTTTCTTGCCGGTATGTCTCATGAGATAAGAACCCCGATAAATGCAGTATTGGGCTTTGACGAGATGATCATAAGAGAATCCTCGGAAAAGGCTATCAGAAAGTATGCCGCAGATATAATGTCAGCCGGTAAAACTTTGCTTTCTTTGATAAATGATATTCTTGATCTATCCAAGGCTGAAGCCGGGAGGATGGATATAATTCCACAGCAATATGAGCTTTCTTCCCTGATAAATGATTTAAATAATCTGACAAGATCCAGGGCTGAAAAGAAGGGGCTCAGCTTTTTTGTGGATGTAAACAGTCACATTCCTCACATGCTTATAGGGGATGAGGTACGTATCAGACAATGTGTGACTAACCTGTTGACAAACGCTGTGAAATACACAGAAAAAGGCTCTGTTACCCTTCGTGTTTCTTTTTCAGATACTGAGGATAAAGATCCTTCTCATATCATGCTTTCGTTTGAAGTTGAAGATACCGGTATCGGGATGAAACCAGAAGACTTAGAGAATTTATTTTCCCCATATAAAAGAATAGAGGAGCAGCGGAACCGTAAGATAGAGGGGACGGGGCTTGGAATGAGCATCACCAGACATCTTCTTGAACTAATGGGGAGTGATCTTAAGGTAAATACAGAATACGGTAAAGGAACCACAATATCTTTTGAAATAAGACAGGAAGTAGTCTCGGCAGATGAGATAGGGGATTTTAATAGGCTAATATCGGACGCTGATCTTAAAGAAAAAGTCTACAGGGAGCTTTTTCATGCTCCTAAAGGAAGAATCCTGGTGGTTGATGATACCGAGATGAACCTTACAGTGATCCAAAGTCTTTTGAAGAAAACACAGATAAGGATAGATACTGCGGACGAAGGAAAGAAAGCTATAATGCTGGCTTTGGTAAATGAGTATGACGTTTTGTTTATAGATCATATGATGCCTGATATGGATGGGATAGAGACTCTTAATGCAATCAGAAAAGAAGGGAAGAATACTAAGACTCCTGCGATTGCTCTCACAGCAAATGCCGTATCCGGTGCAAGGAAGATGTACTTAGATGCCGGATTTACAGACTATCTTTCAAAGCCTGTGGATGGCGAAAAACTTGAGAAAATGTTGATGAATTACCTTCCTGATGAGAAAATCCAGGCAGTGGAAGGCGGAGAAGATTCAGAAAAAAGAAGCGAAGCAACAGACAGTAATGTGGTACTTGTAATAGATGATGACGAAACTGCATGTTCACAA
>JAILBX010000163.1 GCA_024680675.1 Lachnospiraceae bacterium
CCATGTGGCAGTTTCTTTCGAGGTTCCCGAATATACGGCGGAGACCACCGGACTTGGTACCTTAAGACTCCTTGATGCCATAAAGAAGACCGGGGTAAACTGCAGATTTTACCAGGCTTCAACCTCAGAGCTTTTTGGAGGGCTTCCCGAGACCGCGCCTCAGAGTGAAAAGACTCCCTTCTATCCAAAGAGTCCTTACGGTGCAGCAAAGCTTTATGCATATTGGATAACAATAAACTACAGGGAGGCCTATAACCTCTTTGCCTGCAACGGTATCCTCTTTAACCATGAGTCACCAAGAAGAGGTGAGACCTTTGTAACAAGAAAGATCACAAGAGCCGTTGCGGCCATAATGGCAGATGAAAGGGAGAAGCTTTCCTTAGGTAATCTGGATGCAAAGAGAGACTGGGGCTTTGCGGGAGACTATGTTGAAGGAATGTGGAGGATACTCCAGCAGGACAAGCCCGGAGACTATGTTCTTGCCACAAATGAGACACATACAGTCAGAGAGTTTGTAGAGCTTGCCTTTAAGGAAGTTGGAATTGATATTAAATGGAAAGGAAAAGGAGTCAGCGAAAAGGGCTATGACAGCTCCAACGGAAGGATTCTTGTGGATGTCAATCCCAGATACTTCAGACCTGCAGAGGTTGAGTTCCTTTGGGGAGATGCATCAAAGGCTGAAAAAGAGCTGGGCTGGAAGAGGAATGTGGACTTTAAGAGTCTTGTAGCAATGATGGTGGATTCCGATATGAAGGCCATTGCCGGAATGAGCGCTGAGGAATGCAGGAACAGGAATAAGAAAAATGAACAATGATGCAAAAATATATGTGGCAGGTCACAAGGGTCTTGTGGGCTCAGCCATCGTAAGAAGTTTGAAAAAAAAGGGATATACAAATATAGTGGGAAGAAGCCATAAGGAGCTTGATCTTATGGATCAGGCTGCTGTAAGGGACTTTTTTGAGAAGGAAAAGCCTGAGTATGTGGTTCTTGCAGCGGCAAAGGTAGGCGGAATAAATGCTAACAACACCTATCCCGCGGATTTTGCCTATGAAAATATGCAGATCCAGTGTAATGTCATAAGGTGTGCCCATGACTACAAGGTGAAGAAGCTTCTGTTTTTGGGAAGCTCCTGTATATATCCAAGGCTTGCTCCCCAGCCCATACCTGAGAGCGCCCTGCTTACAGGACCTTTGGAGGTGACAAATGAGGCTTATGCCATTGCTAAGATATCGGGACTTATGATGTGCAGATTCTTTAAGAGACAGTACGGGGACGATTTTATAAGCTGTATGCCTACCAATCTCTACGGGCCCTATGATAACTATGATCTGAAGAACTCCCATGTTCTGCCGGCCATGATAAGAAAGTTCCATGAGGCCAAGGTCAACAATGCTCCAAGCGTTGAGCTATGGGGAACAGGGAAGGTTTTAAGAGAATTTCTCTATGTGGATGATATGGCGGATGCCTGTGTCTTCCTCCTTGAAAATTACAGCGGTGAAGAGCATGTAAACATAGGAACCGGTAAGGAGGTAACAATAAAGGAGCTTGCGGATATCGTAAGATCCACTGTGGGATATGAAGGAGATATAGTCTGGAACTCCGATATGCCTGATGGAACCCCCAGAAAGCTGTGCGATGTAACTAAGCTCCATGAACTGGGCTTCAATCATAAAATAGACCTTGAAGAGGGCGTTAAGCTTGCTTATGACTGGTTTGTCAACAATCAGGATATAAGCAGGGGAATTTAATCTATATGAAAGAACTTATTACCGACCTGATAGGTGTTGTAGAACAATACAAGAGCTGCTTTAAAATAATTGTCTTGTTTTTAGCGGCATTATTATCGATCGTAATGATAAATACAGCTAAGGATGAGGACAGTCGGGTCTCCCCGGCTGTCTTTGTGTTGTCCATTTTTACGGGCATATCCTATTCCTTTGGCCTTATTGTTGAAAGGGCAAGGGGCGGCTTTTATAAGGTCTTAACAGCAATACTTTTGCTCATAGCAATCTGCTTAAGCGGGAAGAGGGTATTAAGTATTGAATTTTATTCCCCTTTGGAGGGACCTTCAGGCTTTAGCTTCTATTATATCCTTTTTTCGGCTTTAGCCCTCTTTATTATCTTTTCCCTTCTGTCCTTAATAGCCGGTTATGTGATATTTGTCAGGAGCCGGCATATGGATAAATCCCTTATAACACTTTATTCCCAGGGTATGGCAGCCATTCTTTCCATTTTTTGTATCTGTAACGGCATCTGCAGTCTCCTTGGAGCAGAAATAAGGTTCACAGGGGCTTTGTGGCTTTCAATGATACTTCTTCTTGAGCTTTTATTTATGTACAAGGATACAAGGCTTTTTCCGGTATTTATCAAGGAGCTGAGGGGAGATATAAAAAAGGGGTTAAAACAGGAGCCTGCAGTTTATCTTTTGATCCTTCTTGTCCTTGCCCTTATGCTCTTTCAGATAGGCTATATAACAGGACATGAGCCTGTAGGTGAAGTTGAGATGGATACTGCACTTTTGGCCTTTGAAACAGGGCACATTATCGGACATTCTCCCATGATGATGCTATATGCCTGGCTTTCAATGCTCTTAAAGATCCATCCCTACGCCCTTGTAAATAAGGTAATGCCAATAGTTTTGATACCCATGTATTACGGTCTTGAGTGGAGTCTTTTTGGAAGGCTTTCAAAGAATATAAAAAGCAGACTCTATATGATGCTGGCCTTTGGGATGCTGCAGATCTTTGGCTATTATTCAGAAGGCTTATTACCCTTTACTTTACTTATGTCCTATTATCGGGGCCTTACCTTTATTATATACGGTCTGCTACCTCTCATATTATGGTTTGTGATAGATAAAAAGCAAAAGGAAGAGGTCAGGGTTGACGAGGCTTATCTTAAGGAGGAGGAAGAGGATATGAAAAACCATAAAATTGTAAATGCAAGAACTCTTGGAATTGCTCTTATTGTCTTCTTTGTGATATTCACGGGAGTTGTATATGTTCTTAACAATAAGATAAACAGTCTTTATGAAACAACAGTAGCCCTTCAAAGCAGCTCCTCTAAGGGAGTTGATATGAGAGAATATCCCCTTGGGGGAGAGGAAAGCTGTTATATCCTTGTAAAGACCGGTTCGGTGGATGTTTTGGGAGGAGTTTCCTCTGAGGATATGGAGGGGCTTTATAAATATCTTACCGAACTAACTGACAGGGTTGACAGATGGTATATAAGCAGGGGAAACGAAAATGATGAAGCCTCCTATAATTTCTGCAGGGAAAAGGGATTAAAGGTTGAAAAGGCCTTCTATATGGAGCTTGAGGAGTATAAAGGAAAATGATAATAGGGGCAGGGGTTTTATTTAACTTCATATTGTACCTGGCCTTTGGTTCACTGATCCTTTATGGAAAAAAGAAGAAAAGTTCACTGCTTCAAAGGATAGTCATAGGCTTCTTTGCCTACTATACCCTCTTTTTCTTTTTCTGTGTACCGATAATGAAGTATTACAGACCCTTATCCATGCTTTCAGGGATATGGTGTGCAGTTGTGGCTGTGATCCTCCTTTTATCCCTGATACTTAACCTCAAAGGCTGGATAGAGGATATAAGGGATATTTTTGGGACAGTAAAAAGTTCAAAGCTTTTTTTCCTCCTTTTTATGCTCCTTATCATAGTTCAGATAATACTGACGGTATGTATCTATAACTTCACCCTGGATGCTGCCTTTTATGTGGCGGGAGTAAGTACAAATGTGGATACTAATATGATAAATGTCTATGATCCCTTTACAGGGGCCTGGCAGGATCATTTTGAAATGCGTTACTTTTTTGCCACCTATCCGGTTCAGGATGCGGTTATATGTCAGCTAAGCGGGATCTCTCCCCTTATATGGACAAAGTCGGTTATGACGGTAACGATAGTCATCCTCACAAATATGGTTTACTATCTGCTGGCAAAAAGCCTTACGGGTAATGATAAAAAGAAGATGCTTTTGTCTTTATTTCTTATATTTATTTTTAACATTACCTTTAATACCATATACACAGCCTCCACCTTCTTAATGACCAGGACCTATGAGGGGAAGGCCATAGTGGGAAATCTGGCTCTTTTAGTGATCTTTTATATCTTCATACTGATGAATAACTCAGAGTCCCTAAAGAGACCCTGGCTTAGTCTTTTTCTTGTGTGTTTTGGAGCCTCCACCATATCCTCAACGGCCAATATGCTGGTCCCGGTGGAGATGACAGTGTTATTTTTGCCTCTTATATTCAGAAAAAAGACCTATAAAGAGCTGGCAGGCTATATCCTTTGCATTTTGCCGGGAGTGATCTTAGCCCTAACCTATGTTTTGTATGTTAAGGGATATTTTGTATTTTACACCTTCCCTAAATAGGGAGTATATAAAAGAAAAACCATAAGAGTCAGATAAGAAAGGTGAGAAGATTATTTTATGCAGACCATAAACCTTATGGAAAAGGGAATAGGCTATCTTGAAACGGTGCTTGATTTTTACTCGGGCAGCTGTTCTTATCTTATGCTTTATATTCTCTGCCTGGTTTATATTGCCATAAAGGGCTCTGACAGGGACAGGGAAATATTTTTTCCCTCCGGAATCTTTTTGATGCTTACAGCCTATAATCCAATAGCACCTCTTATCCTCAATAAGTTCTTCGATGTCAACAATGAATACTACAGGTTTTTCTGGATAGCTCCCCTTGTTATCCTTATTCCCTATGTTGTATCTGAAATAATATTTGATAAGGAATTAAAAGCAAAAAGATCCCTTATCATAGTTCTTATGGCGGCCTTGTTTTTATTTTCCGGAGATTTTCTCTACAAGAATGGCATAAGGCTTGCGGAGAATATATATAAGATGCCCTCAGAGCTTATAGAGATTTCCGAAAAGATCCATAAGGATGCGGATGAGGAGTATCCCAAGGTCTTTTTGGAGTATGAATATAATATGCAGATGAGGCAGTATGATCCCAAGATCCTTTTAACTGTGGACAGGGAGGATTACCTCTATGCCGCCACCAATCTTTTTACAGAGGAAATGCTTAAGGATGAGACCCATCCCCAGTATAAGATAATAGCGGCCCTTATAAAATATCAGTATGTCCATCCGGAGGAATTTAAGAAGGCCATGGAGGAGACCCACACCGAATATGTGGTCCTTGACAAGAATAATCTTATGAATGACTTTATTGTGGCAGCAGGGGCAAAAAAGGTGGATGAGACAGAGGGAAGAAATATATACAAATATCCCCTTAAGGAAAAGGCTGATTTTGAACTTGTGGATTATTCGGTGGTATATTGATTATGGCGACACTTACTGTTTTTACTCCAACCTATAACAGAAGAGAATATTTAAAAAGGGTCTATGACAGTCTCTTAAGACAAAGCTCAAAGGACTTTTTATGGCTTATTGTGGATGACGGTTCAAATGACGGCAGCGGGGAGCTTATTAGATCCTTTGAAGCTGAAAAGAAGCTAAAGATAGTCTATAAATATTTTGAAAACGGGGGCAAGATGAGGGCTCATAACAGAGGAGTGGAGCTTTGTGATACAGAGCTTTTTGTATGTCTTGATTCCGATGACTATTTTGTGGAGGATGGGGTAAAGCGGATCCTTGAATGCTATGAGGATATAAAGAGGGATCCCGATACCGATCCTGAAAGGGTAGCAGGTATAGCTGCCTATAAGGGAGAAAGTGATGACAGGGTATTATATGATACCCATTTTCCAAGGATAGATCATTCAAGCCTTTTTAGCCTGTATTTAAAGGGCTTTAAAGGAGAGACGACCCTTATATATAAGACAAAGATCCTTAAGGAATATCCCTTTCCTGAAATAGAAGGGGAAAAATATGTACCCGAGGACTATATTTATGATAAAATAGACCTTAAGTATGTCCTTAAGATACTGCCGGAGATAATAACCGTCTGTGAGATAGTATCAGAGGGCTATACGGATTCTGTAAAAAAGCTAAAAAGAGATAATCCCACAGCCTTTTATCTTTATTATGAACAAAGGACAAGACTTGCTCCGGTAAGCCTCTTGAAGTTTAAGTATGCCGGTTTTTTTGTCATATATGCCATAAGGAGTAAAAACAGGCTTTTAAAGGCGGGATCAGTAAACATTTTCTGGGTGATCCTTGGATTTATCTCAGCTTTTTTAATAAGGATCACAAAAAAGGAATGAGGTTTTTTTGTGGATAGATTAGGGCTTGAAAAGACTCAGATGAAAAAGAGAATATTCAGCTTTTTAATGGCCTTTCTCATTGTCTTTATTGAGAGTGGTATAATGGCCTTTGTCTGGGTTGTCTATTATAACAGAGAGCTGCCAAAAGCCTACTACTTTTGGGGGCATGTTTTCATATCTGTAGTATATATGTTTATACTCTTTCTGGTATCGGTGATGTACGGAGGCTTGAGGATAGGCTCCTTCAGAATGCTGGAGCTTTTGTTTTCCCAGGCTATATCCACCATCATTACCAATATCCTTTTTTATGCTATCGTCTGTATGATAGCCTACCATTTCCCAAGTCCTCTGCCCATAATCATTGTGACCCTTATTCAGGGTATCCTCACGGGCATATGGATATTTGCGGCAACAAGGGCCTACAGGGCCTTATTTCCCCCGTCTAATGTTCTTTTGATATATTCGGGAAAGCACGTGGATATATTTACCGAAAAGCTAAAGACCAGAAGGCATCAGTTTAAGCTTTCAAAGATCTTAAGAGCAGATGAGGATATGGAAATGCTCTTTAAGGAGATCGAAAAAGCAGAGGCTGTAATGATGTGGGATGTTCCCATAGAAAGAAGAAACCAGCTTTTTAAATGCTGCTATGAAAACTCTGTGGAAACCTATGTAATGCCAAAGATAATGGATATAATCCTTATGGGCTCCCAGACTCTCCACTTTTTTGATTCACCTTTGCTGCTTACAAAGGCTGCGCCTTTAGAGGCTGAGCAGCTTTTTATAAAGAGACTTGGAGACATAGTTTTTGCTCTTTTACTTCTTTTGCTGCTGTCCCCTGTAATGGTCATAACCGCCATATGCATAAAGGCCTATGACAAGGGGCCGGTTTTCTACAAGCAGATCAGATGTACAAAGGGAAACAGGGAATTTTACATATACAAGTTCAGAAGCATGATTGTTGATGCGGAGAAGGACGGTAAGGCAAGACTTGCCACTAAGAATGACTCAAGGATAACCCCCATAGGGGCAGTCATAAGAAAGGTGAGGATAGATGAGCTTCCCCAGCTGTTTAATGTTTTAAACGGCTCCATGTCCTTTGTGGGTCCAAGGCCCGAAAGACCGGAAATAATAGAGAAGTATAAGGGCTATATGCCTGAATTTGCTTACAGGACGAAGGTCAAGGCGGGGATAACGGGCTATGCCCAGGTTTACGGAAAGTATAACACTCTCCCCTATGATAAGCTTAAGCTGGATCTTTACTATATAGAAAACTTTTCGGTATGGCTGGATATAAAGCTTATAATACTGACCTTAAAGACGGTATTTTCGATAGAAAGTTCTGAAGGAATAAACGAGGGAAATATAACAGCTTTGTTAGAGGAAGAAAAGGATGAGTGAAACACTAGTAAGTATTGTTGTTCCGGTGTATAACGCGGAAAGGATAGTAGAGGATACCATAAGATCGGTCATGGCCCAGACCTATAAAAAGTGGGAGCTTATCTTAGTGGATGATTCATCCACTGACAAGAGCGTAAAGGTGATCGAAAGATTTGTTAATGATAAGATCATGCTTTTGAAAAACAGTCTGGGTAAGGGCGCTGCCACAGCAAGAAATACAGGTATAAAGGCTGCACATGGACGTTACCTCTGCTTTCTTGACGCCGATGATCTATGGGATCCGGAAAAGATAGAAAAGCAGGTAAGCTTTATGGAGGAAAAACAATGTGCCTTCAGCTTTACGGGATATGAATTTGCAGATGAGAACGGAGTGGGCATGAGCAAGATAGTCCATGTTCCTGAAAAGATCAACTACAGAAAGGCAGTTAAAAATACCACCATATTTACCAGTACCGTAATGTTTGACCTTAACAAGCTTAAAAAGAATGATATCATGATGCCCGATGTGCCAAGCGAGGATGCTGCTACCTGGTGGAAGGTCCTTAAAAAGGGCTTTTATGCCTATGGACTGGATGAATCACTGACTCTTTACAGAAGGAGCAGAGGTTCTCTTTCCTCAGATAAGGTGCTTGCTGTAAGAAGGATATGGTATCTCTACAGAAGGGTTGAAAAATTTTCCCTTATATACAGTCTTTACTGTTTTTTCTTCTGGGGGATCCATGCAGTTATGAGAAGGCTTTAGGAGAAGAGAGATGACTTTAGAGGTTTTGCTTTCTGCCATGGGGCTTTCAGATGAAAGCTATATAGACAGTCTTAACATAAGCTCCGATGCAGTGGTGATAAACCAGTGTGACAGGGATTCAAAGGAAAAGCTAGAGAGAAGATCCAAAAAGGGAAAGCTTCAGAAGGTATGCTATATATGCTCTAAGGAGAGAGGCTTAAGTAAAAGCCGGAATATGGCTATTAAAAATTCGGAAGCTGACATATGTATCCTCTGTGATAATGATGTGGAGTATACAGAGGATTATGAAAAGATCATAAGAGATGCCTATAAAAGACATAAGGATGCGGATCTGATAGTTTTTTATATAAAGCGAAAGGAAAGACTTAAGCCCCTTTCCTCTAAGGATAAAAGGATGAATTATCTTTCGGTACTTAAGATCTTTTCCCCTGAAATATCCTTTAAAAGGGAGAGTATCAAGGGGATCAACTTTAACGAAAGCTTTGGGGCAGGGGCAAAATATATTATGGGAGAAGAAAATATCTTTCTTTATGACTGTTTAAAGCAGGGGAAAAGGATCTATTATGTACCCCTTAAGATAGCAGAGCTAAGGGAGGAGGAATCCACCTGGTTTAAGGGTTATGATAAAAGCTTTTTTATTTCCAGGGGGGCTAACTATGCAGCCATGTCAAAGACCTTTGCAGGTCTGCTTATCTGGCAGTTTGCAATAAGAAAGATAAAACTGTACAGGGATTCCATGAGCCCAAGAAGGGCCATTTCTCTTATGTACAGGGGTAAGAGGGAATATGAAGGTATTCATAGTAGGTGACTATCTTACGGGAACTGGTCCCGCAAATGTAACTGAAAAATATATAGAGTATGGCGGGAAGAATGTTATATATCAAAGCTTTAAGTCAAAGCCCTTAAGGGCAGTGGAGCTTTTTTTTAAGATCCCGGCCTGCCGGGTGGTCCTGTGCTCCGGCTATTCCAAACAAAATATCCTTGCAATAAAGCTGGGACATTTTTTTAAGAAAAAATGCGCCTACCTTATGCATGGCTGTGTGGAGCATGAAAATAATATAAACGGGGTGCCGGATCCTGCAATGTCAAAGGTGGAAAGGGAGACCTTAAGGCTTTGTGACAGGATATATGCGGTATCTGATAGATTTAAGGAATGGCTGATCGAGAACTATCCTGACCATAAGGAAAAGATCTTTGCCATGCCAAACGGGATAGATTTATATCCCATAAAAAATCCCGTAGACAATAAAGAAAGAGACTATGCTTCCATCCTCTCTGTGGGAGGGGGTATGCCAAGAAAGAGGATAGTCAATATATGCAAGGCTATTGAAAGGCTTAAAAGAGAAGAGGAATTTAAGGATCTGACCCTTAAGGTAATAGGGGCAGAGGGTCTTGACAGCCAGGCCATAAACAGCTACAGATTTGTGAAAAATTACGGGCTGGTGGATAAGAATAGGGCTGAAGAGATAATGAGATCATCAGGGCTTTTTATCCAGAATTCATGCTTTGAAACCTTTGGACTTGCTCCTCTTGAGGCTTTGAAAAACGGATGTGACATCCTCTTATCAAAGGAGGTTGGAGCTATAGGGGTTTTTAAAGATTTCAGTGAAAAATATACAATAAATGACTGTGAAGATATAGATGAGCTTTCTCTTAAGATCAAAAATATGATCAAAGGGAAGGAGCATAACAATGAGCTTTTATTATCGGAAATAAATAAAGGATCTCTATCATGGAAAAGCAGAAGCAGGGAGCTGTTAAAGAGTCTCTCAGAGTTGACCTGATAAATATAATAGTTTATGCCATATTGTTTTTGGGCTATGCCTTAACCTTTCTGGTACCAAAGTTTTACGGAGCCAC
>JAILBX010000085.1 GCA_024680675.1 Lachnospiraceae bacterium
GGAGCTTGAGAAGATCGATAAGGATCATGTCTTCAGTTTTCATGCCGGGGTTTACATAATAGAGGTTCAAAGGGATGCTAACGGGAGAGTAGTCAGAAGAAAAGATGTTGATATAGAGTCGGATTATAATAATGCGGTAACAGCAGTTTCCACACTGGAGGGAAATGACAGCTCGGGTGTTCTATTTTTTGACAATAGACTATACGAAGAACATAAATGGGAGAGCATTGTTACGGAACAGGAAAAGAAAGCCCTGGATAATAAAGAATTTCTGGTTTATTATCAGCCTAAGTATGATCCCAAAACTGACAGGCTAAAGGGAGCTGAAGCCCTCATAAGGTGGAATTCTCCTGAGTTTGGACTTGTATCGCCGGGGCGATTCATACCCATATTTGAAAAAAACGGATTTATAAAAGAGATAGATCATTATATGCTCAGGTCAGTTGCGGCTGATCAGAAAAGATGGTTTGATGAGGGCAGGAAATGCGTTCCCATTTCTGTTAATGTGTCAAGAGCTCATTTTATAGAGAGTGATCTTGCTGAGCAGATAAGGGATACTGTAGATCGGGAAGGCACTTCAAGAAGCCTCATTGAGATCGAATTGACGGAAAGTGCCTTTTTTGATGATAAGGATGCACTTATATCAATAATAGAAAAGCTTAAAGAGTATGGATTTTCAGTTTCAATGGATGATTTTGGATCCGGTTATTCCTCTCTTAATTCCCTTAAGGACATGCCTCTTGACGTATTGAAGCTGGATGCCGAGTTCTTCAGGGGAGGAGATAAAGAGAGGGGAGAAAAGGTGGTTTCGGAAACAATAAAGCTCGCCAAATCTTTGAAAATGAAGACTGTTGCTGAAGGGGTTGAAATAAAGGATCAGGTTGAATTTCTGGCAGAACAGGGCTGCGATATGATACAGGGATATTATTATGCAAAGCCAATGCCCAAAAACGAGTTTGAAGAGAGAATGGAGATCGTAGAATGAGTAATCACCATTGGGGGGATGAGGTCAGAAAATTTTCCCATATAATGATAACTTTAATGATAGTTCTGTTTGCAATCGTTCTGGTTACTATGAACAGGATCTTAGGCTGGGAGGAATGGACGATTCCTCTTATAATCATAGGAAGTCTGTCTTGTCTTGTAATGCATATCATTCATTTTTCTACGGAAACAGTCAGGTTCGGAGTCTATGCGGGAGTATTGATGCTGCTTCTTTTCTATTTCAGTACCCACATAAATACCATATATGATATTTCACCGGCAGTCATTCTGGTTATGGTGGTATTTACCATGACCGGGGAGAAGGTCCTTAATTTTCTTGGACTTTTTGGCGGATATTTTTGTATGTTTTACCACCTGATAACGGCATTCAGCGAAAAGAATATTGATATGAAAACCGATCCTAACAGTATTCTCAGAACTGTCTGGGCTTTTGTTATGGTATTTATGTCATGGATAGTAGTTAACAGACTCAGAAATTCCTGGAACAGCCGGGAGAAGGAGTATGAAAAAAAGATAAGGATAGTTTCGGAAGAGAACAGGAGGGTAAATACCTTCCTTACAAATATCTCCCATGAAATAAGGACTCCGATAAATGTAGTAAACGGTCTGACATCGGTTATGATAAAGAAGGAAAAGGACAGATCCATAAAGAAGGACATGTTAATGGTCCAAAATGCCGGACACAGAGTTGCGGAAAGAGTGGCGGATATTCTGGATTTTGCTGAAATTGATATAGGCAGGCTTTCAGTAACAAATGAAACCTATATGATAGATTCTGTGATCAATGACGTTGTTACAGATGTAAGAATGAAGGAATGGGGAGATCTCGAGCTTATTTTTGATATAAGTCCAAAGATACCCTCATCCCTTGTGGGTGATGTGGTAAAGATAAAGAAGATATTGAATCATCTTATAAGCAATGCCATAAGGTTTACAAAGGAAGGTGGAATATATATAGGTATATATTCAATAAACAGGCCTTATGGAGTTAATCTCTGTATAAGGGTTGAAGACACCGGGGTAGGTATGAATGAGGACGAGGTAGCTCAGATCTTTGACAGCTTCTATCAGGGAACCTCCGAGGGACAGAGAAAGGCAGGAGGTCTTGGCCTTGGACTGACAATAGTAAGGGGAATGGTCAGGGAAATGAAAGGCTTTGTAAATATTGAAAGCAGACCGGATGGAGGAACCATTGTTTCTGTAAGTATACCTCAGCAGGTTGCGGATTCCGGTAACTGTCTAAGCCTTGAACACAAGGAAAAGATATGCATAGTATTATGCTTTGGATATGAAAAGATCAAGGTTCCGAGAGTCCGTGATTTCTATACCTACATGGTACATAACATATCCGAAGGATTGGGAGTTCCCGTATTTATAGCTGAGGACATTGCTGATATAGAGAGATATACAAGAATTCATGATGTCTCTCATGTTTTTGTCGGAGAAATGGAATATTTATCTGCAGCAGATTATCTTGAAAATCTTGGGTCGGAATTAAGGGTGAATCTTGTTGTGGATGATGACTTTGTTTTGGACAGGAAATCCAGAGTGAACATACTGAGAAAGCCTTTTTACTGTTTCCAGCTTTTGAATCTTTTTGAAGCAGGTAAGGGCTTAAGGTTAGGCTTTAGAGAAGATGACAGGCAGATGATAACTCCGGGTCTTCTTGCCCTGGTTGTGGATGATGAGCCTATGAACCTTATTGTAGCAAGGGGAATATTCAGTAATTACGGTATGTTTGTTACTACTGCACTGTCCGGGCAGGAAGCTATTGATCTGTGTAAAAAAACACATTTCGATATAATCTTTATGGATCATATGATGCCGGAAATGGATGGAGTTGAAGCCATGAAGAGGATAAGGGTAGTTTACGAAAAGAAGGGTGAGGAGGTTACCATAGTGGCATTGACCGCGAATGCAGTGAGCTCTGCCAGAGAAATGTTTTTGGCAGAGGGTTTTGATGCCTTTGTACCAAAGCCTGTTGAGACCCTGAACCTTGAAAGAACCCTTAAGCAGGTTCTTCCTCCCGGGACTATAGAATACAGGAATACCGAGGACTTAGTCGAGGAAGTAAACGGCGGTATGGAAGCCATTGCTGTAAAAGTGGATCAGGGAAAGAATGATAAAGGACTTACGGCAGCTGGTAATGACAGGAGCTCTGATCCGACAAGCAGGGAGGATAGTCAGGGGGATCCTGAAAACAGTGAGTCAGACTCAACAGATACCGAAGTTTTGAAGGAGGCAGGTATTCAGGTTGAAAAAGGACTTGAGTATTGTATGAATGAGATGCCCTTTTACTCATCTATACTTCTTGAATATAAGAATGGTTATGATGAAAAAATAAAGGAAATGAATGAATTTTATGATAGCAGAAACTGGCTTGACTATACCATCAGGGTTCATGCTCTAAAAAGCTCTTCTCAAATGATAGGGGCGCAAGAGCTTTATGAAAAAGCCAAGGCTTTGGAGGCGGCTTCTAAGGCAGAAGATCTTGACCTTATCAATGAAAGTCATCCTAAAGTAATATCTTTGTATACAGTTGTTTATAAGGCTATATGTAAGTTTTTGGAGGGAGAAACTGATGCGTAGGTTTTTAAAATATATAAACAACAGAGAAGAATCTATGGAGGATAGAAGATTCGCCATACTTACCATGTCAGCAATAGCTGCCTTATTTATGGTGTTCTTAGTTGACCTCTTCATAAGAGAAAGCATGGTAGAGTGTATTGCTTTGGGTTTAACTGTTATATCCGTTCCTGTTATCACCTTTACCTGTATAAAAAAGAAAAAACTGAAGATAGCCGTCTGGGCGGTAGTTCTTGGAATAGTATTTGTAATGCTTCCCACCTGCTTTTATTTTGGAGGCGGATTTTTCGGAGGTGCCATATTGTGGATACCCTTTGCTTATTTCTATATAGGTATGGTTTTAAGCGGCGTATTTAGATATGTTATGTTAACTGTTCTGACGGTTTGTGTTTCTACTTTGTATTACGTTGATTGCACAGGCATGGTCACTATCCTGCATCACAGTGTAAGGGATGCTTATATTGATTCCTTTGCTTCAGCTTTTGTGGTAGGGATGGTCATATTTGTTATGGAAATGTTTCAAAAGAATGTTTATGAGCAGGAGAATGAGAGGGTAGTAAAGCAGGCTAAGGAAATTGAAGAGCTCAATAAGGCTCAAAACAGATTCTTTTCAAATATGAGTCACGAGATACGTACCCCTATAAATACGATCATAGGCTTGAATGAAATGATCCTCAGGGAGGATGATATCTCGGATGAGGTAGTTGAAGATGCAATGAATATAAAATCTGCCAGTCAGATGCTTTTACATCTTATAAATGATATCCTTGACATGTCAAAGATAGAATCCGGGAAAATGGAGATAAATACAGGCGTTTATAATGTAGGTGAGATGCTGTCTGATATAGTGGGAATTATGTGGATAAGGGCCAAGGAAAAGGGACTGGCCTTTCACGTGTATGTGGACCCTCTTTTGCCTGCGGAGTTATACGGAGATGAGGTTCGTATCAAGCAGATACTTATAAATATACTTACCAACGGTATTAAGTATACCAAGGAAGGTTCTGTTACCTTATCCATTTCCTATGAAAAGATGGAGAATGATCAGGCTAAGGTGGTCTATTCCGTTACTGATACCGGTATAGGGATAAAGAAGGAAAGCATTCCCTATCTTTTTTCAGCCTTTCAAAGGATCGAAGAAAATGAAAACAGGCATATAGAAGGAACCGGACTGGGCTTATCCATTGTAAAACAGTTTGTGGATATGATGGGAGGGGAGATAAGGGTAAACAGTATTTATACCCAGGGTTCTACCTTTATTGTGGATATACCCCAAAAGGTGGCTTCAAGGAGGCAGGTAGGACAGCTTAATCTTGAAAACCATAATAATACCGAGAACAGAGCAAGATATAAGAAGCTTTTTGAAGCACCTGAGGCAAGGCTTTTGGTCGTTGATGATAATGCGGCAAACCTTTTGGTTGTTACTAAATTTTTACGGGATACAAAGATAAAGATAGAAACGGCAATGAATGGCAGAGATGCCCTTAAGAAGACCCTGGAAACCCGCTATCATATAATACTTATGGATCATCTTATGCCTGAAATGGATGGCATAGAGTGTCTTCATGAGATACGAAGACAGGAGGGTGGCTTAAACAAGGATACCAGGGTTGTGGTTCTTACCGCTAATGCAGGAAGCGACAGTAAGGAGCTTTATTCCAAGGAAGGCTTTGATGGATATCTGGTAAAGCCTATAGGGGGAGAGGAGCTTGAATATGAGGTATTGTCAATGCTGCCAAAGGATATGGTTCTTGAAAATACAAGGGAAACGGACAGGGATGACAGGACTGTTGATCTTGTAAAGACAGGTAAGAAATATCCTCTTATAATAACCACTGACAGTGTGAGTGACCTTAAGATCCAGGAAATAAGAGCAAGGGACATTCCGGTGCTTCCCTATTATATAAAAACCGAGGGAGGTATTTTCCTGGATGGAGTGGAAACCGAAACCAGGGATGTAATAAGCTGTCTTTCCGACGGAGCAAAAAATATCAGCTCTTATCCCCCGTCAGTTAAGGAATATGAACAGTTTTTTGCAAAGCAGCTTACTAAAGCCAATGCTATCATACATATTACCCTGTCGGGAAAAGTAAGCAGCGGTTACAGAATAGCTTCGGAGGCGGCTCAGACCTTTGGTAATGTTACTGTTTATGACTCAGAGCAGGTTTCGGGCGGGGTTGCCATGATGGTACTTACTGCTGAACAGATGTCAAAAAACGGTTTATCCGCCGACAGGATAATAGAGGAGCTTAATGAAATGAAGGGAAGACTTCAGTCCTCCTTTGTTATTGAAAATACAGACTATCTTACGGAAGCGAGACTTATAAAACGGGAGGTAAACGTTTTTGCAAATGCCTTCCTGTGGAAGCTGGCTATAAAGGTAAAAAAAGGCAGCTTAAAGACCAAAGGGCTGGTATTTGGTTCAGGAAGAGCTCTTTGGAAGAGATATATAAACAGAGTGATAGAATCCACTCCACGTATTAATAAAAAATGGATATATGTGGGACATACCGGCCTCAACAGAGCAGATCAGGATTATATAAGAAATATCATCTTAAAAAAGGTGGATTTCCACAGTGTGATATTTATTGAAACATCTCCTTCTATAGCAGTAAACATCGGACCGGGAGCTTTAGGATTATTTTACGAAACCTTATAGAAAAATACTCTGAATATAGTATAATGATAGAGCTGTTTGATTAGTTGGAAAAGCTTGGCTAAGACCAAAGAATATATATGAGGAGAATTATTATGACACAATCAAGAACCCATAATTGCAATGAATTAAGACTGGAAAACGTCGGAGAGAAGGTTAAGCTTTGCGGCTTTTATGACAATATGAGAAGAGTCAGTAAAAATCTCGGTTTCCTTATTCTGAGAGATTTTTACGGTATTACCCAGATAGTTATAGAAACTGAAGAGATGATGGATTCCCTTAACGGGATCAACAATGAGTCTACTCTCACAGTGAGCGGAAGGGTAAGGGAAAGATCCAATAAAAATCCAAAGGTCGCTACGGGAGATATAGAAATAGTACCGGATAGCATAGAGATTTTGGGAAAATGTATCTACAATGAGCTTCCCTTTGAGATAAGCCATTCCAAGGAGGCAGATGAGTCCACAAGACTTAAATACAGATACCTGGATCTTAGAAACGCTGAAGTCAGGGATAAGATCGTCACAAGAAGCAGGATAGTGGCTGAATTAAGACAGAGTATGTCAGCACATGATTTTTTGGAAATAACAACTCCCATACTTACCTGTTCTTCTCCTGAAGGAGCAAGAGATTATCTGGTACCTTCAAGAAATCATCCCGGTAAGTTCTATGCCCTTCCCCAGGCGCCACAGCAGTTTAAGCAGATACTTATGACCTCGGGCTTTGACAGATATTTCCAGATAGCTCCCTGTTTCAGGGATGAGGATGCAAGGGCAGACAGGTCTCCCGGAGAGTTCTATCAGTTGGATATGGAAATGGCCTTTGCTGATCAGGAGGATGTTTTTTCGGTTATAGAGGATGTGTTGCCTCCTGTATTTGCCAAGTATGGAATATATAAAACCGCATCCAAGGCACCCTTTAAAAGGATAGCCTACAGGGAGGCAATGGAGCTTTACGGATCTGATAAGCCGGATCTAAGAATAGATCTTACTCTTAGAGATGTAACGGATATTATGGCAGATTGCGGTTTTGGCCCCTTTGAAGGAAATACCGTGGAAGCGATTGTGGTGACCGGCTACAGTGCCTCCAGAAAGGTTATAGACAAGATACTGGCCGATACAGAGGTGGTAAGCGGACAGAAGTCCTATTGGTTCAAGGTGGATGAAAAGGGAGAAATAGCGGGAGGCATAGCTAAATTCCTTCAGGAAAGGAAGGATAAGGTCATATCGGAGCTTTCTTTAAAGCCCGGAGATTTTGTGGGTCTTACTGCAGGTAAGAAACAGGATGCATTAAAAAGCGCGGGTGTACTCAGAAAATTCCTGGGACAGTCTGCTGAAGGGCATATGAATAAGGAGTGTTACGAATTTTGCTGGATAGTTGACTTCCCAATGTATGAGATAGGAGAGGAGTCGGGAGAGCTTGAATTTTGTCATAATCCCTTTTCCATGCCCCAGGGCGGGATGAAGGCTCTTGAAGAGGAGGATCCCTTAAGCATTCTTGCATATCAGTATGATCTTGTTTGCAACGGGGTTGAGCTGTCCTCAGGAGCAGTAAGAAATCATGATCCGGAGATCATGGTTAAGGCCTTCTCACTTGTGGGTCTTAATGAGGAAGCAGTAAAAGCCAAGTTTCCGGCTATGTATAATGCCTTTTGTTACGGAGCACCTCCACATGCAGGTATAGCTCCGGGAGTAGACAGAATGGTTATGCTGATCCTGGGTGAGGAGAGTATCAGGGAGATAATTCCCTTCCCTATGAATAAGATGGCTCAGGATGTAATGATGGGGGCTCCTTCTGCGGTTGATGAGTCCCAGCTTTCGGATGTCCATATAAGGATAGAAATGCCAAAAGATAATAAGGAAGAATAAAAAGCTAAAATAGTATAAAGAGTAAATAGGTAAGCTTTACAGGCTTGGAAAACTGTGATAGAATGTTGAATGTTGCGAAAATACCGCTGCCGGGTTTAAGGCCTCTCCAACCTGAGCTCAGTGACGGCGAATAAAGTATATGGAGGAAAAGAAATGATTTCTAAAGAGAAAAAGACAGAGATAATGAAGGAGTATGCTCGTACCGAGGGAGATACAGGATCACCTGAGGTTCAGGTAGCTGTTCTTACAGAAAGAATAAGAGAGTTAACAGAGCACCTTAAGGTTAATCCCAAGGATCATCATTCAGCAAGAGGTATGTATAAAATGATCGGACAGAGAAGAGGTCTTCTTGACTATCTCAAAAAGAAGGATATCGAGAGATATCGTGATCTTGTTAAGAGATTAGGCTTAAGAAGATAGGAAGGTGTGATTGATAATGAGTTATAAGAGTTATTCAATGGAGCTTGGCGGCCGTAAGCTTACGGTCGATGTTGGAAGAGTAGCCAAGCAGGCTAACGGCGCAGCTTTTATGCATTACGGTGATACCACTGTTTTATGTACGGCTACGGCATCAGAAAAGCCCAGAGAGGGTATTGATTTCTTCCCTCTGAGTGTGGAATATGAAGAAAAAATGTATTCAGTGGGAAAAATTCCCGGTGGTTTTAACAAGAGAGAGGGAAAGGCATCGGAGAACGCCATCCTTACCTCAAGAGTTATTGACAGACCCATGCGCCCCCTGTTCCCCAAGGATTACAGAAATGATTGTACTTTAAATAATCTGGTATTGTCTGTGGATCCTGAGTGCAGACCGGAATTAGTTGCTATGCTGGGTTCTGCCATTGCAACAAGTATATCGGATATTCCTTTTTGCGGGCCCTGTGCAACGACTCAGATAGGGATGATAGACGGAGAGTTTATTGTTAATCCCAGTCAGGAACAGTGGAAGATAGGAGATCTTAATCTTACGGTTGCATCTACAAGTGAAAAGGTCATTATGATCGAGGCCGGTGCAAATGAAATACCGGAGGATAAAATGATCGAGGCTATTTACATGGCTCACGGGATCAATCAGGAGATAATAGCCTTTATCAACAAGATCGTTGAAGAGGTCGGAAAGCCAAAGCACGAGTATACAAGCTGTGCTGTACCTCAGGAGATGTTTGATGAGATGAAGGGCATTGTAACACCTGAAGAGATGGAAAATGCCGTATTTACCGATGATAAGATGGTAAGAGAGGAAAATATATCAAATATCACCGCAAAGTTTGAAGAGGCTTTTGCTGAAAAGGAGGATTGGCTTGCTATTCTTCCTGAGGCTGTTTACCAGTATCAGAAAAAGACTGTTCGTAAGATGATATTAAAGGATCATAAGCGTCCAGATGGTCGTGACATAAAGCAGATAAGACCCCTTGCTGCTGAGGTTGACATAATACCCAGAGTTCATGGCTCTGCCATGTTCACAAGAGGTCAGACTCAGATATGTGACATATGTACACTGGCACCTCTTTCAGAGATGCAGAAGGTAGATGGTCTTGATCCTAACGAAGTATCAAAGAGGTATATGCATCACTATAACTTCCCTTCCTATTCAGTAGGAGAGACAAAGCCTTCAAGAGGACCGGGAAGAAGAGAAATAGGTCATGGAGCCCTCGCTGAAAGAGCACTTATACCGGTACTTCCGACAGAGGAGGAATTCCCTTATTCTATCAGATGTGTATCTGAAACATTTGAGTCCAACGGATCAACCTCAATGGCTTCCACTTGTGCATCATGTATGTCACTTATGGCTGCCGGGGTTCCCATTAAAAAGATGGTAGCAGGTATATCCTGCGGTCTTGTTACCGGGGATACGGATGATGATTATGTATTGCTTACCGATATCCAGGGTCTTGAGGATTTCTTCGGAGATATGGACTTTAAGGTTACGGGAACTACAGAGGGAATAACAGCCATTCAGATGGATATTAAGATCCATGGACTTACAAGACCTATTGTGGAAGGCGCTATAGCAAGATGTCGTGAGGCAAGACTCTTTATAATGGACAACTGCATGAAGCCGGCAATTGATAAGCCCAGGGCTTCCGTGAATGAGTATGCACCTAAGATCGTTCAGATAAAGATCGATCCTGAAAAGATCGGCGATGTGGTTGGTCAGAGAGGTAAGACCATTAATGCCATAATAGATGAAACCGGAGTCAAGATAGATATAACAGATGACGGAAGTGTATCGGTTTGCGGAACAGATCCACAAATGATGGATAAGGCTTTAGGCTATATAAAAACGATTGTCACTGATTTTGAAGAGGGACAGATGTATAGCGGTAAGGTCGTAAGCATCAAAGAATTTGGAGCATTTATCGAATTTGCACCCGGTAAAGAGGGAATGGTTCATATCTCTAAGATAGCTAAAGAGAGGATCAATCACGTTGAGGATGTGCTTACATTAGGAGATGAAGTTAAGGTTAAATGTCTTGGAAAAGACAAAATGGGAAGAATCTCCTTCTCCATCAAGGATGCAAGGTAA
>JAILBX010000089.1 GCA_024680675.1 Lachnospiraceae bacterium
GCCGTATTTGTTAAAAAGCATACAAAGCTTGCGATCATTGTACGTTTACGCTGGTTTTCAAGAGAAAGGAAGGAGAATAGCTGTTGTCCCAGTACAAGAGCGGGGATTCCAAAGGATTGCCCCAAAAGATACTGGTTTAAAGCCCTTCTGTTTACGGGATCCTCCACCATTATTACGGTAAAATCAAAAACTGCCCCTATTATGAGCAGGATGGATACCAGTACGGACAGAAGAATGGACAGAATGATATCTGTTGAAAAATAGTTTTTAACAGAATCCATTTCATTTCTTCCCATTGCCTTTCCTACCATGAGCTGGGAACCGCTGACCAGCATGATACTCAGAGCAAAAAGAAAATGATTAAGGGGTGAATATATACCGATGGCATTCATTGCCGTGTTCCCGATGAAGTTGCTGGCACAGATACTATCCACTATTCCGTTTGAAGCATCTATTATAAGAAGAAGGATCTGGTATGGTAACAGTTTAAAAAAAAGCTTTGACCATAATTTGTAATCTGAAGAATGAGTTCCCATTTGCTTTTCTCCTTTTTAAAATTTTTCCAGACTAATAATAGCAGAAATATATTAAAATGAAAATCTTAATTGTCCACAACAAGAGTCATTCTTGTCAGAAGCAAAGACCATTTTAATAAGCTGATATTTAAGACTGTATAGGGCTATTATTAAAATTTCATTGAAAAATAATGAAGATATGATAAATTATTATTATAAGTCCTGTATTATAAGTGAGATGGAGATGCCCTACCTTCAAAACAGGATCGGGTGGGGATACTAAGGGTAAGCAACTTATGATGAGAATGTTGGAGGAAGCCATTATATATGCTACAGTCATGCATCAGGGTAAGGTCCGTAAGGTCAGGAACATTCCCTTTATCCTGCATCCTCTTGAGGTGGCACAGATATTATCCACAATGACCGATGACGAGGAGGTCATTACTGCGGGGATACTTCATGATGTGGTGGAGGATACCGACGGGACTCTGGATGAGATAGAAAAGCGCTTTGGAAAAAGGGTGGCGTACCTTGTGTCTTCAGAGTCTGAGAATAAGTATCCCGGAGAAGACAGGGCGGATTCCTGGAAAAGGCGCAAGGAGGAGTCGCTGCTTGTGCTGAAGAACAGTAAAGACATAGGGGTTAAGATGCTGTGGCTGGCAGATAAGCTTGCCAATATAAGATCCTTGGCCGGAAGCTATTCAGAGGAGGGTGAAGGTCTGTGGACTAAATTCCATCAGAGCGATCCTGATATGCACTGCTGGTACTATAGGACCATAGCCGATAATCTGGAGCTCTTTCTTAATAAAACCGGAGCTTTTAAGGAATACATAAAGCATATCAACTTTATCTGGCCCGGCACCTTTGATTCGGACAAGGCCCGCTACAAAAAATACAAAGAGGTTTCGGTTGAGGGCTGCAAGCTTATAGGCTGGGGCGCCAAGGGTGATGTCTACCGTTATGATGATGAACTGGTAATAAAGGTCTATAACCATAATAATACCTACAGGGATGTGGAGAGGGAGATAGCCTTAAGCCGGAGAGCCTTTGTGCTTGGCATACCTACCGCAATCTCCTTTGGTATAGTGTCAGTGGGAAATAAATACGGCGCACTTTATGAGCTGGTGGAGTCTGAAACGGTTTCAGCTCTTGTCTCAAGAAATCCCGGTCAGGCGGAAAACTATGCAAAACTAATGGCAGAGCTTGCAAAGGTCATTCATGGGATCAGGGTCAGCGAAGATGATCCCTTCCCGGATATTTCCCTGCGTATGATCGAATACATAAAAAGCGGAGTTTTCTATGAAAGCGAGGAGCTGGCTGAAAGATGTATAAGGCTTATTGAAAAGCTTCCAAAAAGCGACAACCTGATCCATGGGGATTTTCATTCCGGAAATGTATTTATTCAAAACGGGGAGCCCATTCTTATTGATATGGACAGGGTTTCAAGGGGCAGACCTATTATAGAGATAAGCGATCTTTATTATTTCTATGTGATACTGGGAGAGGAGAATCCTTCTGTTGTGGAGGATTTCATGGGCTTTTCTTATGAAGTATCAAAGAAGTTCTTTTACTCTTTCCTGAAATATTATCTGGATACAGAGGATGAAAAGAGGCTTAAAGAGGTAATGGAAAAGGCATCCATTCTCTGTTATGCCAGGCTTATACGCAAGCTTTATAAAAAGGGAAAGCCGGCTTTAGAGGAAAGGACAAGGATAAATGGTTACCTTAAGAGGATAGCCGATTTAACAGAAAAATATGATTCCATTGATATAACAGTATGATGACAGATTTATTTGCGGCAATGCCGTGATTAAATAGATGCTTTAAAACAGGTATTTTAAGGAGGCTTATAATGAAGATAACAAGTTTTAATCCGCTTATTCTGACAAAAGAGGGTGAAAGTACGGTTAAGTTTTTTGAGGAATTAGGTTTCGAAAGACGTCATTCCATAACAATAACTCGTGGTGGAATGGATATTGAAACTGTTCGTATGAAGGACAGCAGCGGACATTATGTGGATGTATCAAATGTAGCTACCATGGAAAGGGATAATACCATCATAAGAATGAATGTTGATGATTTTGATAAGGCTTATGATATGCTGGTCTCAAAGGGATTTAAAAATGCCAACAATAATAATGATACTGTTGAGACCAAGAGCAATAAATCAGCTATGATGGTTTCTCCTTCAGGATTTGCCTTTGATCTTTGCCAGCATATTAAGGACTGATAAAAGACCGGGGCTAATGGGAGCAGGCTTAGATGTAAAATCAGAGATGGAGTAGGAAAAACCTACTCCATTTTTACACTTGCCGGTCTTATTCATTAGATTACAAATTTTTTAAGCCACAAGCCGGTAAAGGGGAATATCTTATCTGAAAGGATCAGCATGAAACCCATCAATATTTATATACTTACCAGGGTTGCCAAAAGAGAAGGATGGGAAAGACTTGAAAGGCAGCTTTCAGGCAGGAAAAAACATATCAAAATGAAAAGCTGGGAGATGGAGGGAATGTGTAAGCTCTGTGACCATCTTAGCGCTTATATAAGTGACATCTCAAGGCTTGATTTCTATTATTCTTTTACTCTTCCAAAGCTTGGAAAGGAGTTTGATCTTTTACGGATAAGTGATGATTCGGTCATAAATATTGAATTAAAAAGCGGAAGGGTCAGTGATCAGGATATCAGAAAGCAGCTTATGCTGAACAATTATTACCTTTCAATGCTTAATCGTACCAACCATTTCTTTACCTATATCAGCGGAACGGACAGGCTTGTGAGACTTACAAAATCCGGAAGACTCATTGATACAGACTGGGAAAGGCTGGTTAAGCTTCTGATGGATCAGAAGGAAAGCTTCAGGGATGATATTGAGACACTCTTTCTTGAGAATGAGTATCTTATATCCCCTCTGACGGATACAGGCCGCTTTTTAAGAAGAGAATATTTTCTTACAGCCCAGCAAAGAGACATAAGGGATCATATATTAAGGGATATAAAGCTTACCCGGGAAAAGAGGGGTCTCAAAGGATATATGGTAAGCGCCTTCACAGGTCTTCCGGGAACCGGAAAAACCCTTCTGCTTTACGATATAGCTATGGAGCTGTCAGAGCTTGACAGGGTATGCGTTCTTCACTTCGGTGCTCATAAGGTTGAGCTTGATCAGCTGGATATGAGGCTTAAAAGAACAGACTTTCTCTATTGTGAAAAGGGTATGAAGCCTCAAATAGGAGAGGGCTATGCTGCCCTTCTCATTGACGGAGGACATAGGAGCGATCCCTCAGGTCTTGACAGGATCCTTAATTACGGAAGGATAAATTCAATTCCCGTCATTATATCCTATGACAGCGAAGAGCCTATTGCGCCTGAAGAAAGGAAGCAGAAAAGCACAGGGCTTATTGAATCGATCCCGGAGATCAAGAAGTACCGTCTTACCAACAGGATAAGGCTTAACAGGGAGCTATCCTTTTTTGTAATGAGCCTTGTCAATATGAGGAAGAGGCATTATATGCGGGAGTATCCAAGCGTTTCTCTCTTGTATGCCGGAGAAAAAGAGGAAAAATTAAAGCTTTTTGAAGCTTTTTTGAGATCGGGATATACCTATATAAGAGATGAGCTTTTAGAGGAAGGCTTGAAGGAGGAGCTTGCTTCGGTGGAGGTTCACGAGGCTGCCAGCAAGGAGTATGAAAGGGTGATCATGCTTATAGATGATTCTTTTTATTATGATGAGGAAGGATATCTGAGATCAAAAAGCATTGGAGACGGAAGGATCAGACATTTCTACCACGGTCTTAACAGGGCAAAAAAGAAGATCGCAATTTTAGTATATAAAAATCCGGAGGTATTTGACAATATTCTGCAGATCCTTCAAAGCTGATAAAAGCTTAAAATAATAACCATAAAAAGGAGAGATTTGAAAATGAGACCCGGTCGGACGGAAAAAGAAAATGCTATCAGAGAGAAGCTGATCTTTGAGCTATATGCCAATGAGTATAATAAGTTTATAGGTTTTGAGATTTTGGAGCTTAGTCCAACCTACAGCAAGGCCAGGGTCAGGTGTGACAGCAGGCTGAATAATACCTATGGAAGTATCCATGGCGGAGCCCTGCTTTCCTTTGTTGATGTCATGGCCGGAGCCACCGGCAGCATGAGCGGACATTACGTGACTACTGTATCTGCCAATCTGAATTTTCTGCTGCCTGCTGTAAATACCGAATATATTTACTGTGAATGTATGAAGCTAAAGACCGGAAAGCATATTCTGGTTTTTGATATAAGGGTAACGGATGATAACGGAAACCTGCTTGACAGCGGAGAATTCTCTTTTTTCGCAAGCAAGGTTTCAGTTTTGGAAAACAGTCAGATGTTTTAAAAAAAGGGTTGTTAAAAAGGAGACGACAGAAGTCCCCTTATCACCCTTGAGAGGGCTTATATGAAATCGAGGAAAACGGAAAACTTTATAGTATCTCTTTTGTCTTTAGCCTGTATCGGGCTTACCCTGGGGAACTATACCATGAAATGGGAGTTTTGGGTCCCGCCTTTAATTATCATAGGGATGATCTTTTTGTGGGTTGTCAACGTTAAAGAGAATCTACCCTTTGAGATCCGTAAAGCCATATACCTGACGGCAGGGATGTTAGCAGCCTTTTATCAAGGCATACATGATACAAGCTTTTTTGACGTGGCTGTGGTCATGCTGCTTTTTATGGTGACCTATTCACTTTTTGACAGGGTTTATATGATGAATATCATACTGGTGGAATATATATTCATCATGAGTATTCAAATACTTTTAAATTCCTATAAGCATTATGTGGAATATGATGCGGTAAACATAGCCAGGCTTTTAACCCAGTTAGTCAGTGTAGGTTTTGTATACGGCGTCTGTGTCAAAGCCATTAACGACAGAGTCGAGATGAGGGATTCCGAAAGTGAAAAGGAAAGAGTGATAGAAGAAAACGAGAAAGATACGGAGGATTTTTTATCAAATATCTCTCATGAGCTGAGGACTCCCGTAAATGTAGTAAAGGGAATGAGTGACCTTGTCATAGGTAAAAACGGAGGTAAGGAGGCTGAATCGATCAAAAAGGCGGGGATCCGTCTTTCCTATCAGATAGATGATATTCTGGATTACACTGAATGTAAAAGGGAAAAGCTTTTACTTGAAGAGGAGGAATATCAAAGTATCGATCTTATCAGCTATATCATAAAGGGTTTTAAACAGACAGATAACAGAAACAGACTGGAGCTGGTGGTGGATCAGGATCCTGCCCTTCCCAATAAAATGTGGGGAGATCTTAAGAAGCTGCTTAAGATACTCAGACATCTGATGGAAAATGCGGTAAAGTTCACCAGACAGGGCGGGATATACGTAAAAATGTATTCGGAAAATACAGATTACGGTGTAAATCTCTGTATCGAAATAAGCGATACGGGTATAGGAATGAGCAGAAAAGCCATGGAATCCCTGGCTAAAGGAATGTATCAGGTGAATAAAAAGAGGGATAGAAGCTCAGGGGGAATAGGGCTTGGCCTTTTTATTGTTTACGGATTTACCCACAGTATGGGTGGTTTTGTCAAGATAGAAAGTGAGGAGGGAATGGGAAGTACCGTAAGGGTCACCATACCTCAGAAGATAGCTGACAGCTCTCCCTGCTATTCGATTTCCGAATCCTTTAACGGAAATGTACTCTTCCATGTAAGATCAGATAAATATAAGAATCCAAAGGTCAGGGAATTTTACAGAGCAATGGCAAGTAATCTGGCTACGGGTCTGAGAACCTCTCTGTATTCCGCGGAAACAGTAGATGACATTGAACGTTTAATGGGGAGAATGAGGGTAAGCCATATCTTTATGGGAGAGGAGGAATACCTTAGCAATTCCGAATATTTTGATAAGCTAAGCCGGGAGGATGTGGCTGTTGTGATATCGGCAAATAAGGATTTTAAGCCTGCTCGGGACAGTCAGGTCATAGTTATGCCAAAGCCTCTTTATGCCGATCCCGTTATCAGGATAATAAATGAAGGTAAAAAGGCAGAGCTTAGCGATATTTCAAATAAAGATATAAAGCCGGCCTTTCCGGGAGTTAAAGCCCTTATTGTGGATGATGAGCCTATGAATCTCATAGTTGCTTCAAGTCTCTTTTCAAGCTATAAGATGGATATAGAGACCGCAGGCAGCGGTATGGAGGCAATCCAAAAATACGGAAAGAATGACTATGATATAGTCTTTATGGATCACATGATGCCGGGTATGGATGGGGTCGAGGCCATGAAGCGCATAAGAGACATATCGGAGGAGGAAAACAGATATGTTAATATAGTTGCCCTGACTGCCAATGTGGTTTCAGGGGCAAAAGAGATGTTTATCCGTGAAGGCTTTGACGGTTTTATCGCCAAACCCATAAATATACCGGATTTTGAGAGAGTGATGCTGCAGCTGCTTCCCGGGAAAAAGGTAAAGAAGGGAGGAAAAAGGGCATGATCAGGAGATTTTTTAATTACTTAAATGAAGTTATAAAGGATCATAACATGAATCTCTCTGACAGAGTCTTCATAATATTTACTGCTATTTCAGAGCTGTCTTTGATCCTGGCCCTTTTGGGAGATATTATCTTTAAGGAAGATATACATGAGATCATTGTGCTTTTTATATTGACCCTTTTCATTCCCTTAATAGTTATTACAGGTCTTAAAAGGGGCAATATGCGTCTTACCATTGCCATCCTTGTATCAGGTCTGGTTTTCATTATCATTCCGGTCATTTTCTTCTTTGGAGGCGGACTTGAAGGGGGAGGCGTTTTATGGATAATATTTTCCTTTATGTATATAGGTCTTATCCTGTCGGGAAGATGGAGAAAGGTAATGTTTGCCCTGCTTCTCATGGTGGCCTTTGGATGCTACCTTTTGTCATACTGTCATCCGGAGCTTGTGTCGGGCCATTCAAGGGAGATGTTTTATATTGACTCCTTTATCTCACTTATACTTGTGGGAGTTGTATGCTTTGGCATGAGCTGGTCCCAAAATGAGCTTTTAAAGAATGAAAATGCCAGAGCCAGGAAAGAAAAGGAAAGAGCCGAGGAGCTTATAAGAGCCCAGAATCGTTTCTTTACCAGCATGAGCCATGAGATAAGAACCCCTCTTAATTCTATTCTGGGTTTAAATGAGCTTACTCTTATGGATGGGGAAGCCACAGATGAGATAGTAAGGAATGCTACAGGGATCCAGGGCTCCGGAAAGATGCTCCTTAGCCTTATAAACGATATTCTGGATTTTTCCAAAATGGAAGCCGGCAGCATGGATATAGTTCCGGTGGATTACCGGGTGGATGCCCTGATCACCGACATGGTCAATATGACCTGGATCAAGGCCTTTGAGAAGGGACTTGAATTTAATGTCAGCATAGATCCGGATATTCCAAGGGTGCTCCATGGGGATGATGTAAGGATAAAACAGATAATCATAAATATTCTCAATAATGCGGTGAAGTATACAAAATCCGGTTCCATAGACTTTAATCTTGAAGGGGATCAGCAGGATGCCAATACAATTCTTTTGTCCATTACTGTTTCCGATACAGGCATAGGTATAAGGAAGGAATATCTTCCCGATCTATTCGATGTTTTTAAGCGTGTTGATATTGAGAAAAACAGACATATCGAAGGAACCGGCCTTGGCCTTTCCATCGTAAAGCAGCTGGCGGAGTTAATGGGAGGTTTTGTAACAGTAAACTCTGTATACGGAGACGGCTCCACCTTTAATGTTATCGTGAAACAGGGGGTGGTGGATAAAAGCCCCATTGGTGAGCTGAATTTCTATAATCACTACAGACTGAACAGGAGAAAATACAAAAGCATATTCAGGGCTCCTCAGGCAAGGATACTTATCGTAGATGATAATCAGCTGAATCTGGATGTGGAAAAAAGACTTCTAAAGGGGACTGAGCTTACCATAGATACGGCCCTGAGCGGAAGAGATGCTCTTGAGTTGACAGTAAAAAACCGCTATGATGTGATACTTATGGATCATCTTATGCCGGAAACGGATGGTATTGGATGTCTGGAAACCATAAGGAGACAGACAGGGGGTCTGAACCGGTCCACTCCCGTAGTAGTTGTCACTGCCAATGCAGGCAGCGAGAACAGGGAGTTATTTAACCGGGCAGGCTTTGACGGCTATCTTGTTAAGCCCCTCTCAAAGGATTCGCTGGAGGAAACCCTTATGAGGCATATTCCGGGGCAAAAGCTTATTTTATCCCGTAAGCTTATGAGTATGACTGACAGCTTAGGCAACAGCAGAGCCTATGTTAAAAAGGCAATGGTTATGGTGACTTCAACCAGTGTCTGTGACCTTCCCGATGATATAATCAAGAGCCTGGACATCCCCATAATTCCCTTCAGGGTTCATACCGAGGAGGGAGTATTTAAGGATGGGCTCCAGATGAACGGGGGTGAGCTTATCCGCTATCTGAATTCCAACAGGGATGCAAACACCTCTCCCCCTGACATTGAGGATTATTCCCATTTCTTTTCCGATGCCCTTAAGAGATGCCATCATATCATCCACATAGCAATGACTACAAGCATGAGCAATGATTATGAAATTGCCTGTGAGGCTGCAAAATCTTTTGATAATGTGACTGTTATCAATTCAGAGTGCTTTTCAAGCAGTCAGGGCCTCTTAGTGCTTTTAGGCTGTAAGCTGGCAAGACAGAATATAACTGTGGAAGAGATAGTATCGGAGATTGAAAGGATAAAGAAGAATTTAAGATGCAGCTTATTGGTTGATACAACTGATTATATGGTAAAAAGGGGTAGTATCAGTCAGAGAATGCATAAGGGGGCCGGTATCTTTGATCTTCATCCCCTTGTAAAGATAAGAAAGGACAAGGAATTTGTCAGTGAAATGCTGATGGGATCCAAAAAGTCCCTTTACAGAAAGTACATACACAGGGCCTTCCCGGCAGATCTGGTCCCTGATCAGGGGGTATTATTCATAACCTATGTGGACGTGCCCTCCGAAACCTTACTATGGCTGAAAAAGGAGATCGAAAAGACTGTTCACTTTGAAAATGTGGTATTCCAGCAGGCATCGGCAGCTCTTGCTCTAAACTACGGTCCGGGAACCCTGGGACTTATGTATTTTATCAAGTCAGATAAATCTTATAATATAAGATCCTTCTTTGCGGGAATAAAGAGTGATCCCGGAGATATAAAGGATAAGGGTGACTATGAGAATTATCCTGAGGCTGAAAAGGGGATAAAAGGATCAAAGGAGGAAGAGCTTTCAAAAGAGAATGAAGAGAAAGAGTCTGAGTCTGCTTCTGAAGAGAATACAGAGGAGGCAGCAAGATCCTACTCAAAGGAGAGCCTGAAGGAAGAGGACAAAGCTTACTCTGAAGATATTCCAAAGGAAGAGGAGGGATCCGGGTCTGTGGAGGAGGAAACTCTTCTTCTTGAAGGCTTAGACTTTATAGATGGAGGAGAAGCTCTGAAAAACTGTGGCTCCAAGGATGCATTTGAGGCGATTCTTAAGATCTTTTATGAGTCTCTTCCCGAAAAGGAGGGGGAGCTTATAGAGTATTATACAAGCGAAAACTGGGAAAACTACACCATAAAGGTCCATGCCCTTAAAAGCTCTGCCAAGCTTGTGGGCGCTATGGAGCTCTCAGAAAAAGCAAGACTTTTGGAGTTTGCAGGCAAGGAGAGCAATATTGAATATATCAGGGATAATCATGAAGACCTTATGCTAGATATGAATGAGCTTAAGGATGAGCTGGCCTCTTATTTTGGAAGTGATAAGGAAGAGGAGGCCGACAAGCCTTTAGCGGACGAAGGGCTTATGTTAAGCGCCTATGAAGGTATTAAGGAAGGGGCAAAGGAGAAGGACAGCAGCATGATAAGGAGTATCATAAGGGAGCTTGAACCCTATGCCTTACCAAAGGAGCATAAGGAAAAGTACAGGGAAATATGCAGATTGGCAGACAGGTTTGATTTTAATGCTCTGCTTAAGTTTTTGGAGGAAGAGACAGATTCACAGTTATAGTTTTGGTTTGAAAGGTCAAGGAAATGGAATTACTGGTAAAAATAAATTCTGTCTTAAATGGCTTTGTCTGGGGAAGCCCCATGCTGATATTTCTGATCCTTACAGGACTGGTGCTCAGTGTCTTTACCGGCTTCTTTCAGTTTTCACATATAGGGCACTGGTTGAAGGAAACTCTGGGATCCATTGGAGGAAAGGGACATTTTAAAAATGATGTGGGATCTGTGTCCCAGTATCGTGTTTTTTGTGCATCACTGTGTGCAACTATCGGAACAGGAAATATAGTAGGAGTTTCAACCGCTATATGTTTGGGAGGCCCCGGGGCAGTCTTTTGGATGTGGGTAGCCGGCTTCCTTGGCATGATGATCAAGTATTCGGAAAATGTGCTGGGGATGTATTACAGAAGAAGAAATTCCGAAGGCGCCTGGTCCGGAGGTCCAATGTACTATCTTGAGGAAGGGCTCGGATCTCTTAAACACTGTAAAAAATTGGGGAAATTCCTTGGGGTGTGCTTCTGTATATTTACAATATTTGCTTCCTTTGGAATAGGAAATATGGCTCAGATAAACAGGATAACAATAAATTTCAGTGAAACCTTTCTCTATAACTGGGACAGTGGATCCTTATTTGGGATCTCAAATATATACTGGGCTATAGGTCTTTTTCTCATGTTTGCAGCAGGTTATATCATTATAGGAGGCTTCAGGAGACTGGGGGCTTTCTCGGAGATAATGACCCCTTTTATGGTAATTGCATATTTCTTAGGATGTCTTCTTGTGATAATATTCAATATAGAAGAAATTCCAAAAGTATTTTTGTCCATATTTCGTTTCGCATTCGGGCCAAAAGCAGTGGCAGGGGGAGTGAGCGGCAGCGTGATCCATATGATTTTGAATACTATGCGGAATGGATTTAAGAGCGGAATTTTTTCCAATGAGTCGGGTTTTGGCTCTTCTGTGCTTATCCATTGCAATACCTGCGCAAGGGAGCCTGTTAATCAGGGAATGTGGGGCATCGCTGAGGTTTTTTTGGATACTATAGTCATATGCACTATGACGGCTCTTGTTGTACTCAGCTGTGGAGCTATAGATCTTAACACGGGCCTTGTAAAGGTGGGAGTAAATGATGCGACCCTGGTAACAAAGGCTTTTGGTGATAGTTTCGGAAAGGCGGGGGAGGGGTTTGTCGTTATTATGATAACCCTTTTTGCCTTTACAAGCGTACTTGGCTGGTCCTATTATGGATCAAAGGTTACCGAATACCTATTTGGGGTGACTTTTTCAAAGCTTTACCGTATACTCTTTATCATATTGATCATATTGGGAGCCGTTATGGATCACAACATTTCCTGGGATATTTCCGATACCTTTAACGGACTTATGATAATACCAAATCTGATAGGACTGATATTGCAGCTTCCAATGCTGGTAAAGCTGACGGGAAATTATATTGACAGGAAGATAAAGAAGAAAGATATTGAGCCTATGCTTTCCTTTGATCAGGATATACAGAGGGACTCAAAAAGGGAAGTGGAAGAGGGAATGGACTGAAATAAAGCTTTGGAAGAAAAAGGAATTCTTTGATATTTTTCGGGAGGATGATTAATGGATGCCATAAGTCGCAGCATCGTACTGGTTATGTATCAATACAGTGTGGTGGTAAAAGGTATTGAAAGAAAGTTAATAGAGCTTGGTCATAAGGTTGAACTGATAGATAAAAGCTTTGTAAGTAAAAATATAGTCAGTGAAAGCACCGATCTTATTGTTTTTTACCTTCCCGTGGACTTTTCCTATGATTTAAATGAGCAGGAAAAGTTAAAAAAGATGGTGGAAAACATAAAGGAGAGTGGGAAGAGGGCCATTTTTATAGGTGAAGCAAAGTATCAGGAGGATATGATGGAAAGTATTCCTCAGCTAGGGGAATTTGTCTGGATGAGCCGTCCTGTGGATATGATGGACTTTGCCGATACCATAAAGAGGGAATTGAGTGATCCAAAGGAAAAAATGAAAAAAATCCTTGTGGTTGATGATGACCCGGCTTACGCATCAATAGTTAAGGAATGGGTAAAGGATTATTATTCGGTTTATACAGCAACTTCAGGAACGAAGGCCATTTCCTTTCTTGTAAAGAACAGGGTCGACCTGATCCTTCTTGATTATGAGATGCCCATTATAGACGGATCGCAGGTGCTTCAGATGATCAGAGAGCTTGAAGAGGCAGAGGGCATTCCCATAATATTTTTAACGGGAAACGGAACCAGAGAGGCTGTGTCCAAGGTGATGGAGCTTAAGCCTGACGGCTATATACTTAAATCCACTTCAAGAGCTAATCTGATAAAGCAGCTTATGGAAAAAATATGACAGGGGTTGGTCATTAGATTACTTCTGTCATTTTTTGTTGATCTAAGCAGCTTCCTTAAGGAGGATATAAAGGGGCAGCTGTAGGGTTTTTTTGTGAAATACATTATTTCAGGAGGTAAAAATAATGAAGGCATTACTTACAATGGATGATTTTTCAGCCGGGAATATACCTGCAATAGTTGACTATCTTGAAGAAAAAGAGATACCGGTTATCTTCTTTGCCTGGGGGGAGTGTGTTGAAAAATATTATGACGAGGCTTTGTATGCCCTGAAAAAAGGGAATATTATAGGAAATCACAGCTATAGCCATCCCCATTTTTCGGAATTATCCTTTGAGGAAGGAGTAGAAGAAATCGAAAGCTGTGAAAGGGTGCTGGATAAATTGTACAAGGATGCCGGAGTAAGAAGGCAGTACAGACCCTTTCGTTTTCCCTATGGAGATAAGGGGGGAGAAAATAAGGAGCTTTTTCAAAAATATCTTAAAGAACACAGCTTTGATAAGGTGGATGACAATAATATTATTTATCCCTGGTGGAAGGAAAAAGGACTTGATAAAGATATAGATACATATTGGACCTTTGACTTTTGTGAGTATAATATAAGGCCTGAAAGTGGTTTTACTATGGAGGATGTGTTTAATAGGATGTATGATAAGGAGCCTTCAGAAGGGGGAGTCCTCTTTGATCCTCATGGCTATCATATTCTGCTTCTTCATTCCCATGATGAAACAGAGGAGCTGGTGAGGGAATATTATAAAAGGATCCTTGA
>JAILBX010000224.1 GCA_024680675.1 Lachnospiraceae bacterium
TATTCTTGAAGGAAATGTTGAAGGCGGTTCGACAATACTGATAGAGCTTATTGATAATGAGCTGAAAGCAAGAACAGTTTAAGAGATTTAAGGTCCTTACTAAATCCTTCGGTATTGTCGGGCTAAGTAAACACTGATTAGGAGAGAACAATAATGAAGGTAATTGATGGAGGCGTGACTTCACCTAAGGGATTTATGGCAGCCGGTGTAGAGGCTCAGATAAAGTATAAGAACAGAAAGGATATGGCAATGATCTGTTCAAAGGCACCCTGTGTCCTGGCCGGAACCTTTACCTCTAATGTGGTAAAGGCAGCTCCGGTAAAGTGGGATATGGAAATATTAGAAAAGGGTAAGCCTGTCAGGGCTGTGGTGGTAAATTCCGGTATAGCAAATGCCTGTACAAAATCCGAAGGATTGAAGGCCTGTGAAGAAACTGCAAAAAAGGCTGCTGAGCTCCTTGGCACAGAGACCCATGAGATACTCGTGGGTTCTACGGGAGTAATAGGAATGCAGCTTCCAATTGAAAAAATGAAAAAGGGAGTTGAGCTTTTGGTATCAAAGCTTTCCGATACAAGGGAAGCCGGAAATGATGCAGAAAGGGCAATTATGACCACTGACACTCTTCCTAAGGAGCTGGCAGTGGAAATAGAGTTATCAGGAAAAACAGTAAGGATAGGTGGTATGAGTAAAGGCTCAGGCATGATACACCCCAATATGTGTACCATGCTGGGTTATGTTACCACTGATGCCGCAATATCAAGGGAAATGCTTAATAAGGCAGTAAAGGAGGATGTGGTTGACACCTTTAATATGATATCTGTGGACGGAGACACATCCACTAATGACACATTACTTGTCCTGGCCAACGGGCTTGCAGGAAATGATGAGATAAAAACTGAAAATGAAGATTATTTGAAGTTTAAGGAAGCACTACATTATGTAAACCAAACTTTGGCAAAGAAAATGGCAGCAGATGGTGAGGGAGCTACGGCTCTTTTTGAGACGACTGTTATAAATGCTGATACTAAGGAAAATGCAAGAATACTTGCAAAATCAGTAATAACCTCCTCCCTCACAAAGGCTGCCATATTTGGTCATGACGCCAATTGGGGGCGGATACTCTGTGCTCTTGGATATTCGGGAGTAAAGTTCGACCCTGAAAACATAGATCTGTATTTCGGAAGTAAAAGCGGCAGGATACTTATATTCTCAAAGGGAGATGCTGCAGATTACTCTGAGGAGGAGGCTACAAAGATCCTCTCAGATCCTGAGGTGACGGTTACGGTTGATATGAAAATGGGAGAAGAGACTGCTACCGCCTGGGGCTGTGATCTTTCATATGATTATGTTAAGATTAATGCAGACTATAGGAGCTGATCCCTTTAAGGGAAATTTGTGGATATAAGATTGTAGAAAAGGAAAGAAAAAGATGGGTGATTCTAAATTCGACAACATAGACTATAAGGCAGAGGTACTCATAGAGGCTCTTCCCTATATCAGACAGTTTAACAGAAAGGTTATCGTAGTAAAATACGGTGGATCGGCCATGTCCGATATCGAGCTTCAAAAGAGCGTCATAAAGGATGTTATTCTTTTAAAGCTGGTAGGATTCAAGCCTATCGTTGTTCATGGCGGAGGCAAGGAGATAAGCAGGTGGATCGCAAAGATCGGAAAGGAACCGGAATTTGTAAACGGACTGAGGGTAACCGATGAAGAGACCATGGAGATCGTTAAGATGGTGCTTTCAAAGGTTGGCAAGGATCTTGTTACCATGGCAACAGAGCTGGGAGTAAGAGCAGTTGCTGTTTCCGGTATTGACGGTGGTCTTTTAAAGGTTGAAAAGAAGTATTCCGAGGGAAAGGATATCGGCTTTGTAGGAGATGTGAAGGATGTGGATACAAAGCTCCTTCATGATCTTTTGGATAACGATTTTCTGCCCATCATATCCCCTATCGGGATTGACAGTAAATTTGAGGCATATAACATAAATGCCGATGATGCTGCCTGTGCCATAGCAAAGGCCATGAAAGCCGATAAGCTGGCCTTCCTGACTGATATTGAAGGAGTCTACAGAGATCCCAAGGATAAGAGCACCTTTATATCAAATCTTACTGTATCACAGGCAAAGGATCTGATCGAGGAGGGCTTTATAGGAGGCGGTATGCTTCCAAAGCTTAATAACTGTGTGGATGCGGTTATTAACGGAGTAAACAGGGTGCATATTCTTGATGGAAGAAGGCTGCACTGTTTGCTCTTGGAGATATTTACAAAAGAAGGAATAGGGACCATGTTTTTCAGGGATGAAGATAAGCAGTAAGGGGAGAATGAAAAATGAGTAAAATGACTGAACTGATAGATCAGGCAGAGCAGGATCTGCTGCATACATATAACCGTTTTCAGGTGGTTTTTGACCATGGAGAGGGAGTAAGGCTTTATGATACTGAGGGTAAAGAATACCTGGATTTTTGTGCAGGAATAGCAGTCCATGCCTTGGGCTACGGCAATGAAGAGTACAAAAGTGCCCTTAAGGATCAGATAGATAAGATAACCCATACTTCAAATTATTATTACAATGAACCTGCAATAAAGGCAGCGGCCTCTCTAAAGGAGATAACCGGACTTGACAGGGTCTTTTTTACCAACTCCGGAGCTGAGGCAATAGAAGGAGCAATAAAGACTGCAAGAAAATATGCCTATCTCAAGGATGGGACAACAGATCATGAGATAGTGGCGATGGAGCACTCCTTCCATGGAAGGACTATGGGAGCATTGAGCATCACCGGCACCAAGTCCTACAGGGATCCCTTCCTTCCTATGATAGGTAACATTAAATACGCGGATTACAATGACCTTGAAAGTGTTAAGGAAAAGATAAGCGACAAGACCTGTGCCATAGTTCTTGAGACGGTTCAGGGAGAAGGCGGTATCCATCCTGCTGATAAGGACTTTATTAAGGGTATAAGAGAAATATGCAATGAGAAGGATATCCTTATGATACTGGATGAGATCCAATGTGGAATGGGACGAAGCGGTAAGATGTTTGCTTACGAGCATTATGGAGTAAAGCCTGATATAGTAACCCTGGCAAAGGGACTTGGCTGCGGTGTTCCTGTGGGAGCTTTCCTCATGACAGAAAAGGTGGCAGATAATTCCCTTAAGGCAGGAGATCATGGGACGACCTACGGCGGTAACCCTTTTGCAACTGCTGCAATAAATGCGGTTCTTGATCAGTTTAAGAAGCTTTCCGTTCTTAAGAATGTAAATGAAGTGGGAGATTATCTTGAAAAGAAGCTTTTAGAGCTTAAGGAAAGATATTCCTGTATTAAGGATGTAAGAGGCCTGGGACTTATAAGGGGCATCGAATTTGATCAGGATATAAAGGCTTCGGATCTGTGCGGCAAGGCCCTTGAGAAAGGACTTGTTGTGGTTTCCGCTTCGGGAAATGTTATGAGACTGGTTCCGCCCCTTGTTATAAAAAAAGAGCATGTGGATGAAATGGTTAAAAAGCTGGAAGAATGCTTAAATTCCTGATGAAGGATGATATTTTTTAAAATCCCTGTCAAAGGATATAAGGTTTACATAATTCTTTGGCAGGGGAGTAAATAAGGAATGATCAGATATGAATAAAAGAAAAAGATGGTTTACCTCTCTCCTGCTTTTGCTGGTATTGGGCTTTATGATCCTGAATTCTTTAATAACCCAGGATATGCAATACAGGCTTGTCAGAGATGAAGATGGAAAAGAGGGAAATTCTATCATAAATACTGTTGCAGATGCTGCTTCCTCGGTTGGCTCATCAAAAGAGAGTGCCATTCCCGAGGATTCTATTGTTTTGTGGTATACAGATGAGAATCTTAAGGAATATCTGGAAAGTGAAGCGCTTTCATTTCAGGGAGAGCATGGGGTAAAGATAGAACCGGTGCTGGTTTCGGGAGTAAAGCTTTTGGAGCAGATAAATACCGCTTCAATTGAAAGACCTGAGATCAATATCGGGGGAGAAAAAAACGGGGAAAAGGCTGAAGAAAAAACAGATGATAAGACTGTGAGAGCTCCGGATATCTATGTCACTTCACACGATAATCTTTTGAAGGCTTATTATTCGGGCCTTGCAGTTCCAATAAACGATGCGGATGTGGTGGTTGTTCCCCAGAACTATCCCCAGACGGCCATAGATGCCGTTACCTGTAACAATAAGGTTGTGGCATATCCCTTTTATTATGAGACAAACTTTCTTCTTTACAATAAGACCTACATGGCAAATATAGCCAAACAGAAGGTAAATGATGAGTCACTTAACAGTGAAGGAGAAACAGAAGGGGAGGGAGAAGACCCCGGGGTTGAAAAAGAGGATGCAGAGACTATTGAGCTTTCAGAAGAGGAGGTTTCCGAGGCAGTGGAGGCTCTTGAAGCCCAGGATTCGGATCCTATGGGAAATGAGGATGGCACCAGCGATCCGGCAGTTCTTGAAAAGCTGGCAACAATGATCCCCACCACAATAACCGATATAACGAACTTTGCCAATAACTATGATGCTCCGGATACTGTGGAGGCAGTATTTAAATGGGATATAACTGATGTTTTCTATAATTATTTCTTTGTGGGAAATTATATGTCTGTAGGGGGAGAGCATGGAGATGACAATACGATCTTAAATGTTTATAATCAGCAGGCTGTGGACTGCCTCTCTGTTTATAGGGATATGAACAAGTATTTTTCCATAGACACGGAAGAGGTGACCTATGATGAGATACTTAATGATTTTATCGAAGGAAAGCTGGTTTTTACTGTAGCTACAACAGATGCCATAGCAAGGATAGAGGAAGCCAAGGCCAATGGAGAATTTGAATATGAATACGGAGTGGCGGTGCTTCCGGATGTAACGCCAAATCTTAAGTCAAGAGGTATGTCGGTTACCAACTCCGTTGCCATAAACGGTTATTCGGACAAGGCGGATATGGCAATGAACTTCGGTCATTATATAGCATATACCAAGGCTGACAACCTTTATAAAAAAAGCGGGAAGCTTCCCTGCAGAAACTATGTTTCCTATGAAAATAAGGATATTATGAGTATAGTCGCAGAATATCAGAAATCAGTTCCCCTTCCCAAGCTTGTGGAGACCAGCGACTATTGGGTACAGCTTGAGATAGCCTTTACCAAGGTCTGGAACGGAGCGGATCCTGAGGAGGCTTTAAAGGGTCTGGCAGAAGCCATAGGAAGCCATATAGATGAGCTGGATTATCATACCCCCATACAGGAAAGTATAGGAGTCGGATTGTAAAATAATAATGTTCTTTTTCACAAAAAGAACACATTTCGGTGATATTTTAATCACAAAGCAAGATTATACTTTTAAACAGAAACAGGGAGAATGAAAAAGGTTTAGCCAAAGCTGAAGGCAAAGGCTTGACCGTCTAAAAATTTATCTCAAGGAGGGTTTAGTCATGTATGATCCAAATGAATATAACAACAACAGCACAGAAGAAAGAAGAGAAGAGACAATTTACTCTGAGGCCGACAGATTGAGGGCTGAAGAGTATAAGGCAAAAAAACAGCAGGCTAAGAAAACCAGAGGGAAGTTCTGGCTGGCAGCAGGACTTGGACTTACCTTCGGAGTACTGGCAGCGGTTTCCTTTAAGACGGTAGATATAATAGGGAAAAGCATTCAGAGCAGATTTATGCCGGATACCGTAAAGACAGAGGCAAGCAGCGCAAAGGAAAATGAGGCCGGCTCTAAAGAAGCTGAAAGTGAGGAAATAAAGAAGGACACAAAGGATGCGACCAAAACAGCAGCTAACTCCAGTACCGTTACAACAGTCTATGATGTGACTGCAGTTGTTAAAGAAGTAATGCCTTCAGTAGTTTCAATCACAAATAAAAGTGTTCAGGAAGTAAGGTCCATGTTTGGATACGGAGTACAGCAGTATCAGAGCGAAAGTGCAGGTTCCGGTATCATTATCGGAGAGAATGAAGATGAATATCTTATAATTACCAATAACCATGTTGTGGAAGGCGCGGTCGATCTTACAGTAGGTTTTGTGGATGATGAAGTTGTTCAGGCAGAGGTAAAGGGTACCGATCCCGGGGATGACCTTGCAGTCATAGCAGTAAAGAAGGCCGATGTTTCCGAGGATACAAAGAAGGCCATCAGTATTGCCGAGATAGGTGATTCGGATGCCCTTGCTATCGGAGAACCTGTGGTTGCAATAGGAAACGCCTTAGGATATGGACAGTCTGTAACCTCCGGTATAGTTTCTGCTCTTAACAGGGAACTGACTATAGATAATGTTACTTATACTCTGATCCAGACTGATGCGGCCATCAATCCGGGAAATTCAGGCGGAGCCCTTTTAAATATGGATGGACAGGTTATTGGTATCAATTCCGCAAAGCTTGCATCTTCAAAGATAGAAGGAATAGGCTATGCAATACCTATATCCAGTGCGATCCCCATCTTTGAGGAGCTTATGAACCGCTCTTCCAGGGAAATAGTTGAAGAGGCCGATATGGGCTATCTTGGAATAGCAAGCAATATCGAGGTTCCTCAGGACTATGCAAGTGCGCTGGGAATACCCGAAGGAGTATATATTACCGAGGTTACCAAGGATTCACCTGCTGAAAAAGCCGGATTATTGAAGAGCGATGTTATAAAGAAGTTTGACGGACTTACAGTTACTTCTATATCAGATCTTAAGAATCAGCTTAAGTATTATAAAGCCGGGGAAGAGGTTGAGATCTTAGTACTTCGTCTGGAGGAAGGAGAGTATAAGGAAAAGACCATAACTCTGACTCTTGGAAGCAGGGAAGGCACAGAGCTTGATCCCGCAAGAAATAAATCCATTGAGGAAAACAAAGAAAGTCAAGATCAAAACAATAAAGACCCAAGGAGTAATGAACAAAACGATCCCGATAAGGGTGGACAGAATAACCAGGAGATACCTGAAGAATTCGGTGATTTTCCTGGAAATGACAACTCAAAAGGATTTTATTTTAACTTCGGAAACGGAGAAGATCCCTTTGGATACTGGGGGTTCGGGGAATAAAGGATAAATAGGTCTGTTGATTTTTTCTTAAAGGTCTAAAGAAGGTTTGCCACAAAAGCTGTGGCAAATCTTTTTTTGCTATTATCATTCTTTTGTTTGCAAAAGTCGTTAGTCTGTGCTAACATATATCTGTTAGCAAAGACTAACAATTTTTTTGGGCGATAAACAGGGATCTGATCAGTATGATCAGCCGGAGAAGGTATAAAGACAGTAATAGTTGAAGGGAAGGGTTATGAAATGACATTAAACGATGCGGAACTCGGAAAAGAGTATATTATTAAGGCCATTGACACAGGCGCAGATGAGGATATGAAGAGCTTTCTTTTTTCCTTGGGGTGCTATAGCGGCGAGCCGATCACAGTTGTAGATAAGAATAAGAACCTTGTTGTCTCGATCAAGGATGCCCGCTATAACATTGATCCTGAGCTTGCCACGGCTATAATGATATAATCTGTCCTATATTTAAGACAGAAAAAATATATATCTTAACAGGAGGAGAATGTGTTATGCGTATTGCGTTGACAGGTAATCCAAATAGTGGAAAAACAACCATGTACAATGCTTTGACCGGACGTAGTGAAAAAATTGGTAACTGGGCCGGAGTAACTGTAGACAAGAAGGAGAGTGAGATCAAGAGCAGCTATAATGAAAGCGGTAAATCATTGATAGCAGTTGATCTCCCGGGAGCATATTCCATGTCACCCTTTACTTCGGAGGAAAGTATTACAAGCGGATATGTGAGAAATGAGCATCCTGATGCCATAATCAATATTGTTGATGAAACAAATCTCAGCAGAAGTCTCTTCTTTACAACTCAGCTTTTAGAGCTTGGGATTCCTGTTGTTGTGGCTTTAAATAAGAGCGATATCAACAAGAAGAAGGGAAATACCGTTGATGAGAAAAAGCTTTCCGAAAAGCTTGGCTGTCCTGTTATAAAGACGGTTGCAACTTCCGATGATGGCCTGAAGGAGGTTGTAAAGACAGCAGCAGGACTTGAGGGTGCAGGACAGAAGGCACCCTATGACGAAGGTAATGTCGATCTTTCCAGTAAGGAGGCTGTTGAAGCTTCAGATCGTAAGCGTTTTGACTTTGTCAATTCAATTGTTAAAGAGGTGGAGAATCGTAAAGTCCTTACAAAGGAAAAGAACAAGGGCGACAGCATTGATAAGATCATAACAAATCCTATCCTTGGATTGGTTATATTTGCCGCCATAATGTGGGTGGTATTCTATATTTCTCAAACGACTGTCGGAACCTGGCTTGCTGATATTCTTGTGGGCTGGATAGAGTCCTTCCAGGGATTTGTAGGTGAGAAGATGGAAGGAGCGAATCCTTTGCTCTATGCTATACTTGTAGATGGTATCATAGGCGGTGTGGGTGCCGTAGTTGGTTTCCTTCCCCTTGTTATGGTAATGTACTTCCTCATCGCTCTTCTTGAGGATTGTGGATATATGGCAAGAGCCACAGTAGTTTTGGATCCTATATTTAAGAAGGTTGGTCTTTCAGGAAAGTCCGTTATACCTATGATCATAGGTACAGGCTGCGGTATACCTGCGATCATGGCTTGTCGTACCATTCGTAATGAAAGAGAGAGAAGATCCACCGCAATGCTTGCAACCTTCATGCCCTGTGGTGCAAAGCTTCCTGTAATTGCTTTGTTTGCCGGGGCTTTCTTCCCTGAATCAAAATGGGTAAGCTTTGTATGTTATGTAGTCGGAGTGTTATTGATCCTTTTTGGCGCTTTGATAATCAAGGCTCTTACAGGTATGAAGTACAGAAAATCATTCTTCATCATCGAGCTTCCCGAATATAAGGTTCCAAGTCTTTGGTTTGCTTTTAAGTCTATGCTTGAGAGAGGTAAGGCTTATATCGTAAAGGCAGGTACGGTTATTCTCGTATGTAATACCGTTGTTCAGATAATGCAGACATTTAACTGGAGCTTCCAGGTTGTTGAAGAAGGAATGGAGGACACCTCCATCCTTGCAAGTATAGCAGGTCCTTTCGCACTACTGCTTGTTCCTGTAGTAGGTATTGTTTCCTGGCAGCTTGCTGCAGCAGCTATCACAGGTTTTATCGCCAAGGAGAACGTTGTCGGAACCATAGCAACAGTCTATGCGCTTACCAACTTCATAGATCCTGATGAACTTGAGCTTGTAGGTGAAGGAAATGCAGTTATGGCAGCTATGGCAATAACTAAGGTTGCAGCTCTTGCATACCTTATGTTTAACCTTTATACACCACCCTGCTTTGCAGCCTTAGGAGCAATGAATTCTGAGATGAAGTCTGCTAAATGGCTGTGGGGAGCAATAGGCTTCCAGCTTGCTTCCGGTTATACAGTAGGTTTTCTTGTATATCAGTTTGGAACTCTTTTCACTACCGGTTCTGTGGGAGCTGGATTTGTTCCCGGACTGATCGCTGTTCTGGCTTTTGCTGCGATCATCATATTCCTGATAAAGTCAAATCAGAAGAAGATGGTGGAAGAGTACAGATTATCCAACGCAAACTGATGAGATGCGGGGGCAGATACATAGACTGAAGCTGCATTAATTAGAAAAGAGAGTGATGTTGTATTATGGAAACGATTCTTGTAAACGTGATCGCTGCACTGATAATAGTGTGTCTGGTAGGTGCCGCTTCCTATTACATCTATAAAGAAAAGAAAAAAGGGACGAGATGCATAGGCTGTCCCATGGCCGGAAACTGTTCAAAGGCCAAGGCAGCAAAGGAATGCTCGTCTATGAAGGATAATAGTTCTTTAAAGTAAAAAAGCAGGCAATCGAATGGTTCGGTTGCCTGTGTTTTTATAGAAAAAGCTCACAGGGAAATCCGGGAGCATGGTCAGCCGGCCTTCTAATAAGGGTTACCGGAGCTTATAAAGTAAAGAGATAAAGGAGTGATGGAGTCATGAAGACTCAGGATATTATTATTGTTATAGTTCTGCTTATAATACTGATCCCTGCCATTAAAAGCACTGTTACCCATATGAAGGGTGAGGGGTCATGCTGCGGAGGTCCAAAGGAAAAGGTCCCCAAAAAGAAAATAGCCGGTAAACCCAACAGGGTCTATCTTGTTAAGATAGAAGGAATGCATTGTAATAACTGTAAGAACAGGGTGGAAAAGCACCTTAATGAAATAGAGGATGTAGTCTCCAAGGTTGACCTGGCAAAGAATACCGCCAAAGTTTCCGTTTATGGAGATACGCCGGAATCCCTTATAAGGGAAACAATTGAGAAGCAGGATTTTGTGGTGGTGGATTGCAGTCAGGTATAGGTGTTTATTTTAACCGGATTTTATGATAGACTTTATTGGATACAGAGAGAGCATATCAGGAAAGCTTAAAGTATGCTCTGATAAAGAAATCTTGATAAGACGGGTTTACGGGTAAAGATGGCATCTGATAAATATGAGATAAATATGGTGGATGGGGCACTGTTCCCTAAAATCCTTATTTTTTATTTTCCTTTAATGATATCCGGTGTTTTGCAGCTTTTATTTAATGCTGCGGATATAGTTGTAGTTGGTAGATTTGCGGGGGCAGAGTCCCTTGCGGCAGTAGGCTCAACCAGCTCACTCACAAATCTTTTGGTAAATTTTTTTATTGGGATATCCATAGGGACAAATGTTATAACAGCCAGCTTATACGGAGGAAAGAGGGATAAGGAGCTTAAGGAGATAGT
>JAILBX010000244.1 GCA_024680675.1 Lachnospiraceae bacterium
CACGTATGCATTTCTTTACCCAATATAAGAATCTCTTCATAATATAAATGCCCCGTTCTTTCACTGTCTGTTCTGATTTGTTTTTATGTCATATGTTATATTTTTATTTTTATTCCTTTTTATTCTTTATTTTTCCTATGATATGAGGCTACTACTTTGAGTGTCCAATAATTATACCTTGAATAATTCAAAGTTGATCCAAAGTTGATTTCAGTTACTGTTCAGTGGTCATCCAAATTGACCATCTCGTAACTACATTTCCCCTATCAAAAATCCTTAAAAAGGTGAAAAATAGCTGTTTTTCTGCATTTTTCTATTGCTTTCTATATGGTTATCATTAAACAATTCGACAAGCGATCTGGCATAACTTACGTCTACGATTCCAAGTCTTACTATGACAAGGGAAAAAAGTGCTCTCGCGCAAAACGCACTCTCATCGGCAAGATCGATCCCGATACCGGCGAAATGATTCCCACCGATGGAAGAAATAAAGGTGCAAAATCAAAGCCCAAGTCATCCTCACCTGACATTGACAAGGATAAGCGCATTCAGGAATTAGAGGATGAAAATCGTCAGCTTACGCTCCAAATAAATGCTCTGAAAAAAGAACTTAACCGTCTCACTAAATCATCCCACCGATAAGGAGTATTTCGTTGACACTTCAAGAAGCCCATGAAATTCAACGTCGGGAGCTTATGTCCCTTCGCGCTGAAAATAAAAGACTTCAAAAACAAACCTCCGGACTCTTTCCTGTCGAAGAAAAAGAGTCACTGGAACGACGGATCCGTCATCTCGAACAGGTCATTGATACAAATGACAGACGGCACACGTCCGCTCGAGAGCAGTGGAAAATCACTAAAAGCAGCCTTCATGATCGTGAGATAGAGATCATTGGTTTAAAGGAACAGATCTCTCTTCTCAGCACTGAAAATGAAGCCCTCCGTATACGGGCTGAAAAAGCCGAGACTGAAGTCCTTATGCTTAACGGAACCACCAAGAAACTTGAAAAACGGTTAAATACAAACTTTGAAAACTCTTCTCTACCTTCATCCGCCCTCCCGTTCCGCAAAAAAGTTCCAAACAGCCGCAGACCAACCGGGAAAAAGCAAGGTGCTCAGCCGAACCATAAGGCACACACTGCATCACGTTTAACTCCCACAAAAGATCCAGTTTACCTGTTTGCTCCGAAAACGTTAACAGATGATCCAGATATCTATCCTACCGGAAGATCAATAACTAAGCAGCTTATCGAAATACAGATACTTGTTAACGTTCCGGACTTTATCGCAGATGAGTATCGCAACCGTATTACCGGTGCAAGACTTCATGCATCCTTTCCTGACGGGATTGTTAATGATGTTAATTACGGTTCCTCCATTAAGCCCCTCGCTTTCCTCCTCAACAACTACTACAACGTTTCTATCTCAAAGACCAGGCAATGCATATCGGATCTGACCAAGGGTGTTGTTACCTTATCTACCGGAACAATCTGCAATCTTTCATCCGTTTTCTCTACTGCTACAGAATCCGAAAGAGCAACGATATTTTCTCTGCTTACCCATGCAGACGTTCTGTATTCTGATACTACCGTAAGCAATGTTAACGGATCCCGAAATGCGGTGATTCTATGCACGGATAAGGAGCATGTCTTATATCAGCATATGAAACACAAAGGGCATGATGGGCTTTCCCAAACTCCGGTAAAAAACTTTACAGGTACGATTGTCCATGACCACGACAGAACCCACTACTCAAATGGCTCCGCTCATCAAGAGTGTCTTGCACACGTATTGCGATACTTGATCGGTGCGATGGAAAACGAGCCTCATCTTACTTGGCACAAGCAGATGCATCGCCTGCTGCAAAAGATGATACACATCGCCAAGCGTAATAAGTCCGGTCTCACAAAAGAAAAAGTCCAAGGCCTCACAGATATATATGAATCAATCCTTTCTCTTGCTGCAGATGAATACACGCGGCATCCACCGGATAAAAACTACATGGATGGGTTTAACCTTCAAAAACGGATGCGTGATTACCGGGCCGACCATTTATATTTTCTTTCCCCTCCCGAGGTCGATTACACAAACAACTTAGTGAAAGAGAACTGCGAAAATTTAAGAGGAAACAAAAGCAGGCTGTCGTTCTTAGAAGTGATTCCGGCGGCCAGCATATTTGTGATGCCCTTACAATCATCGAAACTGCCCGTATGCAACATAAAAATGTATACGATGTCATTACTTCTTCCTTCTCATAATTCTGTTCAACTGGCTACAGTAAGGTTTGTGAAATGTTCACAATCGAATTGCTGTAGCCCTTATTTTTTCTCGCCTTGGCCAATCACTGAACTGTAACTGCATCTTTGGGAGATAGTTTTGTTATATATAGTCTATTATTTCACAGAATGTAAATATATATCATAAACTTCTGGTTAACATGCATTATTCCTCTGTTTATGAAAGAATATATTGGCAAAAGCTTCCGCAAGATGTTGCGACTATCAGCCCTGTATTGTATACCATTATGGATGATGATATAACATGCACATATCTGAAGCTTTACATTTGAGGGCTCTGTAATTTACGTATCCATGGGCAAAAAAGCCCCTGCGCCTTCATTTATAGGTGCAGGGGCCCTTTATTTATCCTTCAATAGCAATCATATTCTTTTGAGGTATCTTTGCATTTTCTTTTTTGGGAATATCAAGCCTTAAAACTCCGTGCTTATATGAGGCTTTTATATCTTCCTCTGTAATATTATCTCCTACATAAAAGCTTCTCTGCATTGCCCCGGAATAACGCTCTTTACGAATCAGCCTGCCCTTCTTATCATTTTCTTCCTTATCAAGTCCCTTTGAAGCAGAAATGGTAAGGTAGCCGTTATCAAGTTCAGCGCTTATTTCCTCCTTCTTGAATCCGGGAAGGTCGATGGAGACTTCATAATTATTATCCTTTTCGCGTACGTCAGTCTTCATCATCCTGCCTGCACGTCTCCCATAGAGTTTCTTCTCCATGTTGTCAAACTCTTTGAACTCCCGGAATCCAAACAGATCATCAATAAAACTCTCTTCAAAAATACTAGGTGCTAACATAATATATACCTCCTTTGCACAAAAACAATCGTTATCTGTTATTGAGCATTGGGACGGAGGATCGGATCTTTGGAACTCTTAGGTCCTAACGGTCTTCTCTGTTCCTTTGTTCTACTATATATAACACCAATTACAGCATCTTCATCTTCGCGCCCAACAACTATGTTTACAGAGAAAAAGTAATTATCACCTGAGTCTTTTATAGGAAGGACCTGGGCTTCCATATATCCTTCTTTTTTTGAATTTAGTCTCGATAAAAGTTTTATATTTACCAATTGGAAGAAAAATTTGCGTCATAAAAGGCCGGAAACATTGACACGATGTCCCGACCTTT
>JAILBX010000251.1 GCA_024680675.1 Lachnospiraceae bacterium
CAATTACAGGATCGAAGAGGGTTATATAGCCTTAAAGGGATATAATGGATATCTGGATTTTACTACAGGAGCCTTAAAAAACGAAGATCAGACGATACACATTCCTTATATGAGCTATGATCTTACTCCTAAGAAGTTAGTCCTTCAATCAGGGGGTAAGAGTCTTGGAAGCTATGCTTACACCGGGGAATGTATACAACCAAAGGTAGGGATACTCTTCATAACTCTTAACAGTGGAAAGATCGTGAGCATAGATGAAGAAAGCTACAGCGTTGAGTACTTAAATGATGTAAAGGCCGGAAACGGAAAGGCCATAGTAAGACTCCATTATGTAGATCCTGATTCCAAAAGGGTTTACGGAGGAAGCTATAGCTTTAGCTATAAGATAGAAAAATTATTTTAAGGAGGATATTTATGAAAAAGAATTATTTTAAGGGTTTTCTGGCGGGTTTACTGGCCTTGAGCCTTCTCGCCGAACCCTTGTCAGTAGGAGCTTCAGTAAGGATAGAGGAGAAGGCTTCTTTTATTGAAAACACTGAGGAAGCTGCTTTGGAGCCTGCAACAGAAGAGATGCCTGCAGAGCATGAGCTATCCGGGGAGCCCGATGATCAGGAAGCTGACAAAGCAGACCGGGATAAAGAGGAGTATATTCTTACCCATGATGGACCTGTAAAGCTTTCAGATATAGAGTATGCCCTTCCAGCAGAGACTGATAAGGATACCTTTCCTTTTAATGTCGAAGATAACACCTATCTTTTGAAGGGAGATCCCTTGTATGAGGAAAAACTTTCTGCTGATGAAGAGCTGGTATTTCCCGAAAAGTATAATGCTTTGGAAATAAATGAAAAGGAAGAATTGACCAATCTTGAGGAAATAAAATATGCAAGGCCTGTTAAAAACCAGATGCAGACTCAGACCTGTTGGGCTTTCGGAGCATTGGCCAGCCTTGAGGCTACCTTGTGGAAGGAACATCCTAATGTCTTTGGTGAAGAAGCCAGGTATAATTATGCAAAAGAATCCATCCCGGATTTTTCACCCAGGGATTTAGTCTGGTATGCATTACATAAGCCGGAGGGTGATGATCTGACAGAGGAAGAAAAAAATAATTATTATGCCTATGAGGATAATAGTTCAAAGGGAGCTGAATATACGGGAAATCTCCCTTCCCTGACTGAATACTATCAGGCAAAGGACAGCGAAGATGGCCTGAATATTGATAATTCATGTCTTTGGTTTGGGTTTAACGTGTTAGATATTGGCAATTACCTTGTGTCAAATAAAAGGCTGTCCCTCCTGGATAAGGAAATGCTTTCGGATAATACTTCCGACTATTACAGGGGTGGCTTTAGTAAAAATATAGATAAAAACCTTAAATATCTCAGTAAAAAATATCCGGTGGAAGCACCTGAAAATAAAAATCCCTATTATAGTGAAGGGGAACAAAAATATCAGGTAAATAATTTTTCTTCATCTGTTTTTTCCGGTGATTCAAATAGAGAAGATAAGATAAGAGATATTAAAAAGCTCGTTATGGAAAACGGTTCCATTATTTTCAATTATTATGCCGGCCAGGATGCCTATAGTCAAAGTAAGGTGGATGGAAGTAAATATGGGAGAGATGGCGAGATCTTATTAGCACCTGATAACGGATATTTTTATACTGCTAATGAATCTTCCGCCGCTAACCATTCAGTTCAGCTGATAGGTTGGGATGATACGGTATCAAAAGAAAACTTTTCTTATTTTCCGGCGGACAGCTACAGGAGTGAAGGCTTTACTTATAATGGGATCATTTACAGTGCAAGTGTTCTTAAGGACCCTTCTACCGAGCCTTTGCATCCTGAGGGAGATGGGGCATTTATAATAAAAAACAGCTGGGGGGGAAATGCTGCATTTAATGGATATGCATATGTATCATTTTATGATTGCGCCATTAAAATATATAGTAACCTTGATACAGCGGTAAAGGAGGATCAGGATACTACACTAAAAAATGAAAATAAATGGCATGATAATACATATCAAAGCCTTTCAGGCAAATCACCGGTCAATGAGGACAGCTATACCTTAAGCAGCGAAAAAAGAGCGGCTGTTCTTTATACTGCCGGATCAGATAAGGGTGCGGATGAGATAAAGGGTATTAATATTTTCCTAAATGGTCTGGGCTCTTCATGGAAGGTTAATATATATAAAAACGGTAAGGAAAATGTAGAAAGAGGTATTTTGAATGAAAATGACCTTATTGCTTCCCAAAGAGCAGTTTTTGATTCGTTGGGATATAAGACTATCTATCTGGATGATCCCGTAAAGGTCAATAAAGGGGATAGCTTTTTAGTGGTGATCGAAAGCTGCATACCCGATGATAAAAGTGAAGAATCAAGAAATTTGGGAGTAATAATAGGCGAGGGTAAAAATCCTGAAAAAGGATATTCCAGTAAAAGCGCAGTTGCGGATGACGGGAAACCCTATTATGTAGGAAACAATGTTTTGCATAACACCTGTGATAATCCAATGTATGAGATAGACTCTTCAGGAGCCATTAAGCTTAAGGAAGATTATGAGTTGGCAGTGAAGGTTTACACGGATGATGCAGAAGCAGTATCAAGTCTTAAGTTCCAAAGCGGAGCTCCCTGTGAAGTAAAGGAAAACAATAAAACAGATATAGATTATAAAGAAGACCTTATCTTCACATATTTTGACCAGGATAAGAAAAAGGTCGAGGTAAAGGGAGACAGTATTAAAAACAGCGGAACCCTGACCTTTAAAAGCTCTGATCCAAGTGTTATATACATAAGTCAGGATGGTATAGCAAAGGTAAAAAGTCCCGGTTCTGCCTTCATTAGCGCAAGCTTATATTATAATGACAATGGTCAGCAGGTGGAGCTAAGCGACAGCCTTCTTGTAGAGGTTTATAAGGATATCAGCTTTGCAGATCAGGGAAGCCTTAGCCTTAAAAAGGACAGCTTTGCATACAAAGGGGAGGAGATCAAGCCTGTAGCCATAGTAAAGGTTTCAGACTATACCCTTAAGGAAGGTAAGGATTATTCCGTAAAATACGATAATAATGTGGAAGTTGGAGAGGGAAGGGTTACAGCTACTCTCCTTGAGGATTGTCTCTACTACGATAAGGATGATCCGGAAAATAATACAAAAACCACAGCTTTTACAATAGAGCCGGTTTCAGTAAGGTTTGAAATTGCTGTTGAAGGAGTTGAAAAAGCTTATAAAAAAGCCGAGGCACCTGATTTTACAAAGGATGACTCATCTCTTAAGCTGATCAACAGATTCGAGAATGACATTGATGAATGTGAGAATTTACCAGAGGATCATGCCTATGAGACCTTGCTTGTTAAGGGCAGAGACTATGATGTGAGCTACAAAGGTGATGATATCAGCGGAGCCGGTATCAAGTATGTAACAATAAAGGGTATGGGAAGTTACTATGACAGCTATAGATTTTCCTACCAGGTTCTGGATGACTCGGAGGATCCTACTATTGAAGAGGACAGCAGTGGTGTTTATGTAAGCTGTGTAGATCCGTTAGTAGTTGATTTTGACGGAAATAAGCATGTCAACTATGTCTATGAAGACAATATAGCTGCCTACCCTAAGAAAAGGGGATTTGACTATGATCTTTCCCTGGAGGTAAAGAGGGGAGATTATCTGCTTACAGAAGGAAAGGATTATACAGTTTCCTGTTTCAATAACGTAAATGCCTCAATGAAGAGTGATTCTCAGACTTTAAAGCCCTATCTTCTTGTTAAGGGCAAGGGAGAGTTCTCGGGACTGAATGTAAAGAGATATTTTGAGATAAAAGAGCATGATATTAATGAATCCGAGCTTAGCTTTGAAGGTATCAAGCCTGTGTACAGCGTAAAAAAAGGTCAGAGTGTAAAAATAAAGCCCTCAAGGTTAACATATCTTACAAATGACTGCCTTGGAAATCCTGAGACAAAGACCCTTAAAGTTGGAAGCGAGGGAAGTAAAGGGATCGACTGTTACTTAAAATATTACAGCTATGACCCTGATGAGGGAAAGGTGTCAGAGCTTGAAGGAGCAAGCTACAACAATACTCTTACTCTTACCGGAGATGTTCAGTATATTTATGTGGTTCCTGTAGGAGTTGGAAATTATGAAGGAGAGGGCTATACAGAAGGAGATGATATAACTCAGGTTAAGAATGCCTGCAGGCTTATCATGGTAGACAGTTCTAAATATACTGAAGGCAGTGCAATAAGCATAAGCACAAATAAAGATCTAAAGCTTTCAAAGTCAAAGGAGAGTTTAAGCCTTGAAGAGCTTGGAATTGAAGTTTACTGTAAGGTAAAGGGAAAGAAGGAGAAGATAGACACTGATATAAGCGATGAAAGCGATGAAAATTACGGAAAGGCCTTTATTGAAATAAGGAATGAGGATGGAGAGCTTGTAAGTAATAAGAGCATAAGTGATGCAGGAAACTATACTGTAGAGGCGATCCTTCAGGGTTATAAAGCAGGTGATTCCCTGATATATGGTTCAAAGACTCTTGCCTTTAAGATATCCGGTGAAAAGCTTGATATTAATAAGCTGGTATTTGTTGATGAAAACGGAAAAACTTATCCTCCTGCATCCCTGAACCTTGATTATGATGCCACTTCTTTAGAGCTTACGCCGGTTTATGACGGTATAACGGATACTTCAAAGGCTCTTATAAGCTATAACAGTGAGGCACCTATTTTATATGACAACAAAAATGCAGGAAGCTATAGCCTTGAGATACGGGGAAAGGGGATCTATGGCGGTTCATATGCTACAATGAAGCTTGTGAGAAAGAAGATGGATCTGAAAAATGCCATATCCAATAAGGTCATAGAGATCCTTCAGGCACAGGACAATATTGATGTAAATGTAAACGGAGCTGAGCTTGGGGGAGAAAAGATCATTATTAAGTATCAAAAGGGCGATGAGATAGCTACTGATACCTTGTATTGCGGCAGAGGAATAGCAGAGGCAGGCCTTATGCTGACTCTTAAGAATAACACAAAGACAGGTAAAGCCGATCTTTTCGTAAAGGCCTTAAATACTTCCAATTTCTCCGGAAGCTGTACCCTTGAGGACTTTGTGATCATTAATAAGTATAAGGTTGACAAGGATATAGAGCCTATAGATATGGTAACAAGTGAAGCTGATCTTATTTCAAAGAGAGAAAGCAGGGCAAATAAGATCTTTGCTAAGGTGAAGGATGCCAAGGGAAATGGCAAACCTGCCTTTAAGCTATATCAGTATGATGCTTATGGAATAGGGCTTAAGGCTGTAAAGCTTACAAAGGATAACTATAAGATAGAGAAGGATCATATAGTTTTAAGTGGGGACAATGAGCTTCTTGAATTTGGTGAGGACGTAAAGATCCCCTATAATACATATGATCTGAGCCCTAAAAAGCTGCAGCTTCAGTCAGGTGGTAAAAGCCTTGGAAGCTTTAAGTACAGCGGAGAATGTATACAGCCTGAGGTAGGAAATCTGATAATAACTCTTCAGGATGGCAAAACCCTTGAAGTGGGAAGCGACAGCTACAGCGTTGAGTACTTGAATGATGTAAAGGCGGGAAGCGGAAAGGCCATAGTAAGACTCCATTATACAGATACGACTTCAAATAAGGTCTATGGAGGAAGCTATAGCTTTGGCTACAAGATAGTAAAGTAATATAATAAATAATTTTAAGATCTGAATAAGAAGACAGAGCTGTTGATATGGCAGCTCTGTCTTCTTGAATTTTTACTGTATTTTACTGAATTATCTGTCTTAATTATTTTTCTCCCTGATCCACAGGAGCAGGAGAAGGGCTATGCCAAGGATGGATATTATGATCCCGGGAAGTAAGCCACTTGGAATATATTGCATTTCTATTACAAGTTCACCGCTGTCAGGGACCTTTACGGCCAGCAGCTCCTTAAGCAGAGGAATTTTTTCCCCCTTTTTGCCATTGATTTTAATATTCCAGGCTTCCTCATAGGGGATAGAAAACAGGATGATATCATCTTTGGAAGCCCTTATACTTCCTTTCAAATGGGAGCTTGTTATTTCCTTAAGCTCTGCATTTCCCTCAGATGCCTTCTCATACCAGGAAGAAAGGGCTTTGGTATCTTCATAATAAAAGCAGGCTTGTGAGATGCTTATGGCCTCTTCATTTAACTTAAGACATACATCCACCTTGTCACCGGGCTTATAGATACCGGCACATAAAACACTCCAGTTTGTGGTAGTGAAGTAGGGTTCCCTGTAGTCACCGTTAACGAAGACTTCTGCTGCCTGCATTTGGGGGGCATCAAAGAAATAGTAAAGTGAACCTTCCTTTTTAATATCTATATTAAAGTGGACAAGAGACTCTGTATTCTCAGGGCCTTCACTGTTAAAAGAAGCTTCCTCAGAGTTTACATTAAATTTTAAAAGTCCCTTTTCCTCAGTCATTGTTACATTTTCAAGCTCAATTTCATAGTCGGCTTTTTGGTAGATATCATATTTACCATATGCATTTGCTATATTGTTCTGAAGCTCAAAGGTATTTCCACTGTTAAGGTCTACTTCTTCAAGAGCTTTTGGTGCAAGGGACATAAAGCCCAGGGCATAAGGATTAAGGTAAGCAAAGTGGTTTTCGCATTGATCGAGATAGTAATAGGGCTTGTGGATCTGGTCAAATCTTGAAATATAGTATTTAACGCCTAAAAAAGAGTCGGCAAAGGAGGTGGAGCCTAAGTTGTAAAAGGCATAAAGACCCGTATCCCTAAAGCCCCATCTTGACAGGAAATGTCTGATATATTCCTTTTCGCAGGAGCTTGAATGAGTAAGACCGATATAGTCAAACATCATGGGGTCATTGGGAGTCCTGTAGAAATCCTTTTCTAGTCTGTATAAGGAGTCATCCCGGCTTTTTATATAGTCTACGGAAGCCTTTATTTCATCATATTTTTCGTTAAAAACACTTAACTCTTCCCCGTCTCCGTTTAAGGAGTAGAAGCTTATGCAGGAATTATAGGTAAGCTCTCCAAAGAGTAGGATAAAGATCAAAGGGATGAAAAGCCTTGAACTGTGGCGGATCCTTTTTTCAAGAGCTTCCCTTTTAAGGAGCATAAAGAAAAGAAGGATATAGACAAAGGTAAGAAGGATATTTAATATGGCTCTTTCTTTATCAAAATAGGGGTTTACTGTTACCAAAAGGAAAACAAAGTAAAGGAGAAAGATAAGGGCAGCTGCAAGGAAGGTCTTTCCTTTTATCAAAAGTTCCTCACTTTTTTTCGTAAATTCACTAAAGAAGCGGTATCCCGTAAGGATCATTAGAAGGGTCAGAAAGTAGGAGTACCTCCAGGGAAAGCCTACGGGATTGTTAAAACCGTGCCAGACTGCATCCAGGGGATTCAGATACATGCTAAGGATCAAAGCTGCCATAAGAAAAAGAGTGGATATCTTATCCCTTAGCTTAAAGGAGCCTGTCAGGAAATAAAATACTACGCATAGCAGCACAAGAACTGAGGAATAAATAAAGGGCATTCTGTCATTTCTTGCCATGCC
>JAILBX010000272.1 GCA_024680675.1 Lachnospiraceae bacterium
TCCGAATAATTCTCGGCAGATTCCAAAGCACTGTCCACCTTGTCTGTCTCACTGTCTGCATTATCAACTTCCTTCAAAGCATCATCAACAAGTCCTGCCGCATCGTTAATTGTTTCTATAGCGTTTGAACCTGCATTTATATTCGTATTATCCAAAAATTCCTGAGCATTAACGGCCGGTGTATCCACAGTTGTCGAAGCATTTTGTGCTTCTGCAGCTTCCGCCATTGCATCCCCTGCAGCATTCTCCTCCGAAGCTACAGCATCAGAAACTGCCTCCGTGCTTGCAGCTTCCGCCTCTGCAACCGCCTCATGAGCCTCCTCTGTCTGACTGCTTGCAGAATCATCATTGCTCTGGGCTTGTGAATTTGAGTTCTGATCATTATCTGGCACATTCTGAGAATCATCTGCCAGAGCTTGAACAGGGCTGCTTACTGACATTGCCGCCGCAAGGCCTATGGTTATAGCTCTTATGATCTTCTTATTAACCAAATAATTTTTCTTCATTCCTTTAGTCTCCTTTGTCTGTATGACCTGTCTAACTCTATATCGGTCATTACAGTATTTTCTTTAGTCTCCTTATAATATATATAAACTATCACAATGTAATTGTATCACAATGTGATATTTTAGTCAACAATCCTCTACAAGGAGTTTGAATTTCAAAAAATTATTATTCTAAATCCACCCCTCCTATATGTTCAAAGAGATACTGTAAAACATCATCAGTAAATCTTCTTGCGCTGACACCAAGAATGTAGCTTCCATCCTCTCTTTTTTCCTGCCTGTTCACATCCGCATACATAACCATAGTTTCTGCAACAACAATAACATCCTTTCCCACAAGGTTGGGAATATCGGCATCAGCTATTATTCCCATACCCAAAGGGCTGACATTCTCTGTCTTTACATAGTAGGTTTTTTGTGCATCGCAATCCACAAGCACACTCCTTGTAGGAAATGACACCCTCTGTATCTTTCTTCTTTCGTCTTTATTTTCACCCATTTGACTTACTCCTCCTTTTTATTATGCAAAAAAATCCTCTGCCTTATCAAAAAAGCAGAGAATTTTTTCTGTATCCAAATTCATTTGATATAAACCATAAAGGTTACACTACACCGGAATATTCCGGTTCAAATCATCCCTTTTCTCCTAAATAGAGAAGAAGAGCCTCTGACCACTTGCTACATCATTTTCCATCTGCTTCTTTTGCATCATCAACTTATAGGTCTCCATAGTCTGATCCTTCTGAAGCTTGCTGGCATATTCTTCCATTTCAGTATCCCCTGTCCTGGATTTAGCCGCGGTAAGATTCTGAGCAGCTGAAGAATTGTAATAGAGGGAATAGTCAATACCATTAGTAGATGCTCCTACCCCTCCTCTCATTGAATTAACCTTTTCAATGGCATTATCTACATCCTTAAGATCAAAGCTTTTGGTAACATCAAAATCCGCTATTCCCAAGGCCTCCAAAGTAGCATTGGATCCGGAAACGGACTGATTTGCACCGTTACCGTCGGATACGATATTTATATTTCCTCTGCTTCCGTCCAAAAGATTGATGCCATTATAATTAGTCGATGAGGTAATGTCCGTAATACCCTGTTTAAGCTGATCGATCTCACTCTGAATAGCTTTTTTGTCATCATTGGACAAAAGGCCGTTTGAAGCCTTAACACCCAGTTCCTTCATCCTTTGTAAAGAATCATTTATACTTCCAAGGGCACCATCCGATATATTTGCCAGGCTTTTACCGGCTTCAAGATTGCCACTGCCTGCGTCATATCCTCTTACCTGTGAATCCTGCTTTTCCAATATTGCCAACTCGCTGGCGCCATCCTTGGCACTGTTTATCTTACTACCGCTGGATAAGGACTGATAATAATTGCTCATTGGTGAATAGCCACCTATAGAACCAACTGCGCTCATAAGATACCTCCTTTTCAAAATCCCTTTTGATACACCTTAATAATACTACTTTTCTTTGTAAAATACAAGCATATTTTAGCAGGGATAACCATAATCAACCCCCAGACATCTCTTGTTAGGAACGCCTTTACATAGGATCTCCTTTATCATTTTAGAGGTAGGTCTCTATCATCTTCTTTATCTCATCCCTGACCTGACTGTCTGCTTCAAAGGCCTGACCATGCTTTGCCCCGGGAACCGTGATAAGCTTTTTAACAGGACTTGGGCAGGCATCATAATTTGCATAGACCATTTCAAAGGGGACAAAATCATCCTCTTCTCCATGCACAAAAAGAATGGGGATATTACTTTGTTCCACCCCCTCTATAGGGTTACAGTCATTGGGATCAAAATCGCAGTGAAGTCTTGATGAAACCCTGAAAAGACCGTATGCCAGTGCCGCAGGCAAATGATAATTGGAAAAAGTATGGTAGAGTTGACCCTTTAAGGATGAATATCCACAATCCTCAACAGCAAACACTATATTATTGGGAAGCATTCTTCCAGTCATAAGCATTACAGTCGCCGCTCCCATAGACACACCATGAAGGATTATCTCGGTATTTTCACCGAATTCTTTTCTCATAAACTTCAGCCACTCTATGCAATCATCACATTCTTTATAGCCATAGGTAATGAACTTTCCGTCAGATTCCCCGCAGGCTCTCTGGTCTATAATAAAAACGTTGATGCCTAAGCCATGATAAAAACGGCTGATGGAATCAAACTCCCTGAAACCGGTATTACGATAGCCATGAATGCAAAATACATACCTGTTTGTCTCTTCCTTTGCCCTTAAGAGAGTTGCCCGAAGCCTTAAACCGTCCTTACTGGTTATGTAATACGTTTCAAGCTCTCTGTCAAGAAGCCACCTGTAATCCTCGTCTCTAACCTTTTCAATGGCTTTGTCAAGATCTGTCTTATCCTCTTCTTTTACGCCGGTGATCAGATCCGGATTACCTCCCCTGCTTGACATCAAATAAAACAAGCCCTCTGATGCAGCAGCCGTAAGAGCTGCCGTTGCCGTAATGGCAGTGGTAACATATTTAAACTTTTTTGCCATTATAATCTCCTTGTGTTTTTTTATTGTAATCCATCCGGGATCTTATCGCCCCATATAAAGCTTCTCCACTGTTCCAGCTGCTCTACTGTCATAAAGCCGTTAGAAGTTCCCATGTAACCAATTTTATATGAAGCAAAAAGCATAGCATTTTTTATTGAAGTAACCGAATCGCCGCTTTCCTGGTAGCAGTGAAGGAAACAGGCAAAAAGAGCGTTTCCCGCCCCCGCAGTGTTTACAACCTCATTGGTCTGAACACTGTCATAATGAACATTTAGATCTCTTTCCTTGTCATAAAGTATAAGACCGTGTGCCCCCTGTCCAAGAATTATTATATCCGTTCCGTATTTATCGGCGATCGTCCTGACAAAATCAAAGGGATCCCCTTCTATGGTGTCATCGCTGAAGTAAAGTATACTTGCCGCCTCCAAAAAGTCTCTGTTAAAAGCCTCTTTGTCTACTTCATAGGAATGTATATTGACTGCAACCTTCTTTCCGTAATGTCTTGCCGGTTCCAAAAATGCCCTGCAGAAATTAGCATTGGAAAGGATAACAAGATCAGATGCCGCTATCATAGGCGGAACCATTGCCATATCATATGCATCCTCTCTTAAATCCTTAAGATCCTCAAAAATCTGTTCCTTTCTCTCCTCATCATAGAAGAGAACCTCGGCCGGGGTATGATCCATTATCCTTAATATATATTCCGTATCAATAGTAACCTCCCTGCCGGCAGGGTTTAGAATGCTCATATCCTGATTTCTTGCCACCATGGACAGGAGCTTGACCTGATCTCCAAGCCAGCTGAGAGCCAGCGCTTCGTTATAAGCGTCCCCACCTGCTGCAGTATAAATACTGTCACACTTATTTGTTATGGGAGTATATTCTATCGGGATCTTTTCAACTTTTATAATAGTTTCTATCTGAATAACACCAGCAACAACAAATCTACTCATTTCGGTCTCCTTTCCTTTTGACCGGATGATTACCGGCTTTTTATAGTATAAACAAAAACTGAAATATAATCAATTACAGCTTTAAAAAAACATCGCAGTCTTAGCTGCGATGCCCTCTAAAGCCCCTTTAAAATATAGGAGCCTCATTATTACGACTTCCGGTAGAACCGGCTCTTCTTATTTTTTTATCCCTTCTTATACACTGCTTTTTTTGTTCTTTGATCTCTTCATAAATTCAGCAATGTAATCCCCTACCTCATCTCTTTGCATGTGAAGTGCATAGGCAAGCTCTTCATACAGCTGTTTTTCAGCCATCTTAAAATACCTTTCATCCACAACGGTAACCTTTTTTCCGTCATCTATCCTTGCCTGCCTCCTCTTATATAGGGCTTTTATTATCATGATAAGCTGTTCGGGATCACATGATGAAAGAGCTCTCTTATACTCCTGCTCTCTTTCTGAATCCTTCTCTATCCAGGCGGCCTTTATTCCGGGGATCTTATTGACCAATTCCTTTGCCTCTTCCTCAGTGATCACATATCTCATAACCACCTTTTCATTACCAATGGGCACATAGACCAAAGAATCCCTTTGATATATAGGTCTTAAGGTATAATACTCCTGCTTTGCGTTACCCATTGCCATCTTAACGGGAAGGGGGCCTACAGACACTACCTCGCATACACTCTGACCACCATAAACTACCATGTCATTTTCCTGAAACATTCCTCAACCTTCTATTCTGAATTTTTAAAAGCTATCCCCCTCTATACTGATATTATACCATTTTTTCAACAATTTATCTAATCCCTTTTTAAATTTTTTTTGTAATCTTCCACCATTTTCTCTATTGTGGCATCCGGAAGGGGGTATTTGAATTCCCTTATTATCTCTTTAGCTTCATAACCCTTATCCACAAGATGTCTGATAGCGCCGCCATAGGCAAATTCTCTGGAAAAACTCCTTAGCGCCTGTCCAAAGTAGTCCTCTTCTCTTTCATACTTCATAATCATTCCTTCCTTCAAGAGGTAAAGGGAGAACTGCATCCCTTCTCTGCAAAGCTAAAAAAATCCATCCTAAATAAAAAGATCGTCAAAGAAATCATCCTTTTTTCCCCCGAAGGAGTTAAGAATATAGGATTTGGCTTCAGCATGCCTGTCAGACAGATCGGAAATAACAGCCTCAAGATTTGCTTCATTTATACAGGACAGTGATATCATAAGCTCATAGTATTTTATGTCATCTCCATGGTTCTCTGTCAGATATCTGAAAGCAGCCTCTGATTCACAGCCCTTTGTATGTTCCCTCAGATAGTCCGATAGTCTGTCCTCTAAATCCCTTGAAAGGCCCTTGGAATTCAAAAGTCTAAGCATACAAAGTCCTGCCTTTTTCTTTCTCATATATTCAAGATACTGGTCATAGTCATAATGAAGATCCTCTTCACCGCAAAGTACATAGAGGTGGTAGCCCTCATCATCAGCCTGGTCCAAAATGGATGAAAGCTTCCCGTCCCATTTATCCAGCCACTCACTGCTGCCTGCAGTCATGGGCTCTAAAAGATAATCAGCCTCCATTACCACAGAAGCCGCTAAAAGTCTGGCAATTTCCTTGCTTTCCCCT
>JAILBX010000102.1 GCA_024680675.1 Lachnospiraceae bacterium
GAAATATTAAATTCATCCTCTATCTCAACCACAAAGGATACCATAGCCACAGAATCTATATAACCGTTTTCCATATAATCAAAGCTCTCAAGATCCACATCCTTTGGAAGGTCATATTCCATCTGGAGTCTTTCTGTCACAAATTTTTTTATATCATCCATCCTATGCCTCCTCCTTTGATCACAGTGTAGTTTTTATCATTTCATAAATTTTGGAACGTACAAGCTTTCCCATGGAATTTTTGGGAAGGGACTCCACAAAGAAAATATAATGAGGCTGCTGAAAATCTGCAAGATTTCTTACACAATATACGGAAACATCCCTTTTGGAAAGCTCCATGCCCTCTTTTTTTACCAGGGCAAGGGCAACCACCTCACCCAGCCTGTCGTCAGGATAGGAAAAGGCTGCACACTCCTTAACTGCATCAAGCTTAGATACCACTTTATCTATATCATTGGGATATACATTTATTCCTCCGGTTATTATAAGCTCCTTCTTTCTCCCGCAAAAATAAAGGTAACCATCCTCATCAAGCTTTCCCAGATCTCCGGTCTTAAAATAGCCCTTTCCCCTCAGTTCTTCTTCACTGTCATCAGCCTTGTCAAAAAGGATAAAGGCCTTTCTGGTATTCTCCTTCTGACCGTAATAGCCCTTGAATATAAGCTCAGTTCTGCAGGCTATCTCTCCCACTTCTCCATGCTTTAACTCTTTATTGTCATCATCCACTATCTTTATATCCGCTTCCTTTAAGGGTCTTCCAACTGACTGCTGTTTGTTCAGGGCTTCCCTGAAGTTGATACTTGTGGCAGTAGATATCTCACTGGCACCGTACATCTCATGAAAATCACACTTAAGCTTTTCAATAAGCTCTCTTCTTACATGGGGCTCTAAAAGAGCCGAGGAGGAAACTATAGATCTTAAGCTTGTGATGCTCGGAGCAAGAGGGCTTGAAAGAAGCTGGGCAATCTGACCAAGCTGGGCAGATACCGCTATGGTAAAGGTAACCTCCTGATCCTGAACACACTTAAGCCATAGATTTGGAGTAAACCTGGGTAAAAGAACAGAAGTCGCTCCAATAGTCAGAGGCAAAAGAACAAGTCTCTCAGCCAGGGAATGATAGAGAGGAGTGGCAGCAAGTATCCTGTCACTTTCCCTTATATCATATAACTCCACGTGAGCCTTTATTCTTTTAAGCTTATTGATCTGAGTAAGCTCTATGGGTTTAGGAGCTCCCGTGGAACCCGATGTCATAGTCAGTATAAAGGTCTCATCACCCGTGATACCGGTCTGATCAGGAAGCTCGTCACCGGAATTTAAAAGCTCTTCAAAATTATCTATACCCTCAAGATTCCCATCCAGACACAACCTGAGTCCCGGAAATTTATCCCTATCATCTTTAAAGGTCTTAAAAAATGACTGTCTGCCTATTATATGCTTAACCTTACCCGACAAAAAAGCCGCCTCTATGCTTTCCACCGGAATTGTGGGATTTATAGGTGCAAGTCCTGCCCCAAGGGCAGATGATGCCAGCATTAAAGCCACGGAAGCTATGCTGTTGTTCATAGGGATCCCTATTATATCCCCCCGGCATAGCCCTCTGCTTTTTAAGTAGTTTGCATACTTACAGCAAAGAGAAGAAAGCTGACTGTAGGTCATTGACTCTCCATCACACCATATAGCCTCTTTATCAGGGTACCTTTTGACATTTTCAAAAAAATGTCCTGCTATAGTCAAATCACTCATATTTTTACTCCGTCAATTTTATATAGGCATAAATCTTGCAGGATTTCCGAAGGTTTTTGTTTCCTTTGGAACATCCTTAAGGACCACGCTTCCGATTCCGAGATAAGCGTCGTCACAAACCTTTACATCCTGGGCTATAGCCACATTTGCTCCCACAAAAACTCTTTTTCCGATTGAAACATTACGGAGGATGCTGCACATTCCGCTTATGGTAGTATAGTCATCAATAAAAACATCATGACCCACTCCGGAAGAGCATATGGTAACAAAATCTCCAACCCTGGAGTTTACCGACAGCTTTGAGTGGGGGAACATTATCAAACCCTCCCCATAGTGACTAAAGGGGGTAACAGTAGCCGTAGGATGGATTATGGGAGGAAAATAAGCTCCCTTTGACTTTAATTCATTAACCCTTATTTCCTTATCCTTTGGAGTAGCAATGGCCATTGCAAAGACCTCTCCCTCCTTTGGGATCCACTCACTGTTTTTTCCAACTATCTCATAATCACATTCCACCCCTTCAAGGGCATCCAGCTTATTATCCAGAAAACCCCCGATCTCCCAGGTAGGTTTCACCTCATTTATATCCTTTATCCACTGCAGAAGTTCTCTTCCAAGACCTCCTGCACCAACTATATATATCTTATCCATGACTTAATAACTCTCCACCCTTTATTTTCATTAAGGCCTCTGCTATTTCAAAATCATCTTTATCATCGATATCAACCGAAGCCCTTCTGTCCATTATACAGGCATAAACCTTTTCTTTAAAAAGCAGCTTCCGATCTCCCATAAAATGACTTGATCTTACCAGATATATGGCTCCGTTTATCCTGTAGAAGGTATCAAAATCCTGCCTTCTCTTGCCTTCATCATCATTGAAAAAATCAGTCATCTCACCATTATTTCCCAGGGTATGGTACCACATGGGGGGATGCTCTGCCTCACATACGGATATCACTGCATTGGCTTCCTTTTCCCTGAAAAGAGAAAAAGCATTTTTTATATCCTTTGCTCTTCTTAAGGGACTGGTGGGCTGCAGTAAGGTTATAGTTTCAAACTCCTGCCCAAGCTCCTTATATCTTTCCAAGACCTCTTTAACTGCATCCCAGGGATCTGAAGAATCCAATGCTATTTCAGGGCTTCTTAAAAAGGGCACCTGGGCTCCGTAACCTTTGGCTATTTCCATATATTTTTCAGAATCGGTAGAAACATGTATGGTATCATACAATCCGGACTTTTTT
>JAILBX010000013.1 GCA_024680675.1 Lachnospiraceae bacterium
TTAAAGTTTTTACCATTTCATTTCACCTGAATTCATTACCTTTCACCTTTTATAGTCAGATAAAAAATTTCTCATAAATGTAGAATATACTAAATATGCGGGCTATGGGAAGTATTATAAATTATTTTTCACCAATATTTCACTGTTTTTACATACTTTGTACCCACAATTGTCACTCTTCTTTTGTTATAATCAAGCAGAAAATGTATCCTTTAAAGCTCTTTAGATCCTTTTCAAGTAAAAAAAAAGATTTGGAGATAATTACAATGAAGAAAAGAAAATTATTGGCCTTTCTTACCACAATAGGTCTTACAGTGTCAATGGTGGCCTGTTCCGGATCAGCAGCTAAAGACTCACAAACAGCTCCCACCCCTTCCTCTTCCCTTGAGACCGATTCAAAGGAAGAAGGCCAGAGTGAGGCAGATCAGGATAAGGAGTCTGATCCTGCAAAAAAAACATCTTCTCTTGAGGCAACGTCTCAGGAGACCAGGGCCATGATAGAAGAGACCCTAGATATTTCAAATAACAAGGATCTGACCTGGTCCTATGATCAGGATTCCGATGCCTGGGTAATGAGTGTGGTCACGGCGGTGGTCTATCCCGAAATAGAGGAGGAAGAAGGAGTATCTGTCTGTGTTCCCGGAGCCTATATAAAGGGTATAGATACTGATGGAGATGCCATTGAGGATGTCACAGCTGACAGCTATTCATCTGAGATAAATGGACAGCTTGTTATAGATTACGATACAAAGATCACAAGCTCCAATGGCCAGGTATACACAGCCTCCACGGCTCCCGTTATCTTAAATACCGGTGCTGCAGGCTATAGCTCTTCAAGCAGTACCAAAGCCTCAAGCTCCCATGCCAAGGATGGCTATATCAATGTTTCCTGCGGCAACAGGGGTAAAAATGATACAGCAAGTGACAGTGATGGAAATGAGTACTACACCGGTGATGCTCCTTCATGTCTTGTAGACCAGAAGGCAGCGACCAGATTTGTAAAATACAACATTCTATTAGGAAATCTTCCCGGAAATACTGACTATTTTGTTTCAACCGGAGGAAGCGGGGGAGGAGCTCATGCTACTATGTTTGCCGCCAGCTCTGACAGTCCGGACTTTTATGATTACCAGGTGGCAGTGGGATCTGTTGGGGTATATGTTAACGAGGACGGCAGCTATGATACAAGTGTCACCATCGCTGACAAAAGCTATGACCTTTCAGACGGAGCATGGGGGGCAGTTGCCTACTCTCCCATAACCTCACTCTATGAAGCAGATATGGCCATGGCCTTTGAATACTATATGGATTCAGACTATGACTTTAATACCTCCTTCCAAAAACAGGTGGCTAAATATCTTTCCGAAGAATACATGACCTATATAAATGACCAGAAGCTTTCTGTAAATGAGGCTCAGATCAGCCTTGATATCAACGGTGACGGGGATACAGAAGACCTTATAGACCTCTCTATTGAGTATGATGAGAGTAAATATCCTGATACCAATGGCTATGGAGGCACATATGTTGATCTTTATCTGGCAGAGTTTATCTCCAATCTTCAGTGGTATGTTGATAATCTGGACTATGCTGATGGATGGACCTGGTTCAATAAGGATGGAAATGCCCTTTCGGATGAAGAAGTTGCTTCTATGACTTTGGAAGACAAGGCTGCAGCCTTTATTGAGGGAAGATATGCCAAGGGAAGCCAGTCCCAGGGTAAGGGTGGCCCCGGCGGTAACGGTGGTCCCATGGGCAATGGCGGTCCTGACGGTAACGGTGCTCCCATGGGCAATGGCGGTCCTGACGCCAAGGGTGGGCCCGGGGGTAATGGAGCCCCTGACGCCAATACTGCTACCGATTCTGACACTGCTACCGGTGCTGACAGCAGCAAAAATGAAAGAAGCTTTGAAAACCAGGATATCGCAGCTAATTCCACAGGAGATACGATGGATGTGGGAACTCCCGATGCCGGAACTACCCAGTCCTCTGGAAGCTCAACGGATTCATCTGATTATTCCTCCTATGAAGAAATGCTTACTGCCTATCAGAATGATATAAAGGGAGTATATGATGGTGATCAGTATGGAAATGTGATCGTAGAACTCTACAATCCTCTAAACTACATCGGAGCGGAGGAGGGAAGTGATCCTGTATGGATAAGAATGGTATGCGGCACCTCAGAAGGAGATATTTCAATGTTTAATTCCCTTAACCTTCAGCTGGCCTTTTTATCCGCAGGAGTGAATGCCACTACAGAATGGCAATGGGACGGCAGGCATGTGCCCTCAGAGATCTTTGGCAATTCCTTAGCCCTCACGGTGGATACCATGTATGGAGAATATGCCGGTGGAAATAAGATAAGTAAAGCACAGGCTGAAAAGCAGACTGAAAACGGGGATGAAAGTGAGGCCTCCGGTAAAGATATCAGCACCTGGATAGATTACAAGGATACCTCGAATATTTCCTTTACCCTTGCAGATGCGGTATCCTACAGAACTGCCGGGGCAAGTAAATCCACCCCGGGCTTTGATGTAATAGATTATGGCCAGGAGGATTATGTCTTCGGTGATCAGGATTCAGATGCAAGACATTGGAACAAGTTTCTTCTTAAGGTCTTTGAAGAGCACAGAGAGGATCTGGAAGCTCTCTTTAACAGCTGAATAAATGACCGGATAAGTAAAATAACTAAAAAACCGGGTTAACAGCCCACAAACCATAAAAAAGGGGGACGGTTCCTTTTCCCCGTCCCCCTGAGTGCTGCCTGTCACTTTTTTAAAAATTCCACATTCTGTTTTTCGAAATCATTAAGACTCTCATTTATTTCCTCCAGATCAGAGCTATAGCTTCCTATATCCAGATACCACTGTTTTCCATCGAAATATGCCTGAAGCTTTGGATCCTCAAATCTATAGCCATGGCGGGCATATATTTCATTAAGGATCATCTCTTCAATACTTTTTCCCTCAGGAAGCTCCTCTGTGAGACTTTTTTCAGCCAGAGCTACATCACCCTCCGTCATAGCACAGGCATTACTGTCTTCATATATATAAGTATCTGTAAAAGCCTCATCAAAAGCCTCATCGGCTATAGCCGCATCATCTAAAGAATAGAAGTAATATGTATCCCCATTTTGAAGATATTCCCAGCTTGTATCCGTTACGGTGAGCAGACATCCTTCCTCCTGCTCTTCTATAGTTCCCTTTATGGGAGCTCCCGAAGCATCAGTTCCGCTCCAGTCAAGTACAGCTTCGTTATCGGGATTTATTTCTGCGCTGCCCTCTATCTCCGTAAGTCTGTATAGGGTCAGAAGGATCCTGTAGCCTGAACCATCCTCTTCAATAATAAGCTCACCGCTCTCTCCATCATCCGTTACATACTCTCCCGGCAGATCGCTTACAGCTTTCTGATCATTTACTGTTTCCGCATCCTCATTACCCTCAGGGCTTTCCGCCTTCTTTGCAGTACTTTCTTCCACTGCTTTTTCTTCTTCCACCACAGCTTCGGTTTTTTGAGTCTCCCCGGAAGCTTCCTCCTTTTGTCCGCAGCCCTGTGTCAGGACAGACATGCCCAATAAAGCTGTCATAAGCAGTACATACTTTGATCTCATCATAAATCCTCCTCTTATTCCCTTAAGTCCTTTGCAGCGGGAAAACCATAGGCTCCTTCGGCACTCTTTATGGCGCGTATTATAGCCTCGCTCATAATCTCCTCTGCAAGAACTCCCACTGTATCAAGATCTGCCTTCAGATTCCCAACCGACAGGGCATATATACTGTCTCCGTCAACAGAGGTATGGACAGGTCTTATGGATCTTGCATATCCGTTATGGGTCATACCCGCTATCTTACAAAGCTGGGCCTTACTGAAGGAGGCATTTGTTATAATAGCCCCTATTGTGGTGTTCTCCACAAAGCGGTTTTCACGCACCGCTATATTTTCCTTCATGATCGAGACAGTGTCAAGAAAACTTTTTCCATCCTCAGCCAGAGGACCCGCGATCTTCTCCCTTGTCTTCCAGTCATATATATCTCCAAAGGCGTTTACTGTTACTATAGCAGCTATCTGAAGGTCACCCAGTTCTATGGCATAGCTTCCTATCCCTGATTTCATACAGCTTTCCATTCCCTTTATCTTTCCCACAGTGGCTCCACAGCCTGCTCCGTAATTTCCATCCTGATAGTTTGGAGCTTCAAGAGCCCTTCTGGCAGCCTCATAGCCCATATCCCTGTCCGGACGGACATCCTTGTCCCCTACAGTCAGGTCAAATATATCCGACTGAACCACAAGGGGAACCTTTGTAACTCCCACATCAAATCCTATATCGTGCTCTTCAAGGCAGTCCATTACTCCGTTTGCTGCTCCAAGTCCGAAGGCACTTCCTCCCGCAAGCAGCACCCCATGAATAAACTGGGCTGACATTAGAGGATCTAAGAGTCTGCTGTCCCTGGAGGCCGGGCCTCCCCCTCTTATGTCAATACCTGCTGCCATTCCCCTTTCACTTATAAGTACCGTACAGCCTGTCCCTGCTTTAACATCTTCCACCTGTCCGATCTTAATTCCTTTTATTTCCTTAATTGATATTTCTCTCTCCATTTTTCAACTCCTTTTTACATAGCCTCTTTGATGCAAAAAATCCTTCCTGATATATTTATAACATATTTCACAATATCTTGTTAATGTCTTTATATTGATTAAAAGTATGGTTTTGGAGTATACTGTAACGGATAATGCTCAAAATATAAGCTTTATCTATAGCCCCTTATAGGGAGCTTTATTTGATTTTTGAGAATTAAATAAAAACAGGAGGAAGAGTATGAATACCAATAATTTACCGGTTATCACTATTTCCAGGAAATATGGGGCTGGTGGAAGCACCATTGCAAAGGGCTTGTCGGAAAAGCTTTCCATTCCCTGGTATGACAGGGAATTCACCTCTCTCATATCAAAGAATAGCGGATATTCCGAGGCTGAAATAATGACGGAAGGCGAGGAAATGAGTATAACCACAAAGTTTCTTGATGGCTTATTAAATAATGTCGCTGCTTATGTAAGCTCCCATGATGCTATCTTTAAAGCTCAGAAGGAATCCATTATTGAGATGGCAAAAAGTCCATGCATAATTGTGGGAAGGTGTGCCAATGTCATCCTGCGAAGTGAAGGGATAAAAACCTTTGATATATTTCTGTACGCAGATAAAGAAACAAGGCTTAAAAGAGCTCTGGAGCTTATAAAGGATCCAAAAGTCGATGCTTTAAAATATTTAGAGCACAAGGATATGCTGAGAGAAACATATTATAACAGATATACCAAAAGGAAACTCGGATTATATGAAGACTACAATATCTGCCTTGATACCGGTCGGACAGGTTACAGTAAAGCAATAGAGATACTGGCATATATCATTCAGAATGATTGCCGGGAAGAGGAGGAAGACAGTGAAGCTTAAAAGATCTTTTATTACCCTTCTTTCTCTTGTTATGAGCACGATCCTGCTTACAGGATGCGGGGGCAGAGAAAGAATGATGTTTGGAACAGGAGGTACGGCGGGAACATATTATGCCTACGGCGGAGTGCTGGCTCAGTATATCACAAAGCATGCAGACGTTAAGGTAACCGCAGTATCCACAGGTGGCTCCAAGGTTAATATCCAGTCTATACAGGATGGAGATTTTCAGCTTGGTTTCACCCAGTCGGATGTAATGGCCTATGCCTGGGATGGAGTAAAGTCCTTTGAAAAGGATGGCCCCACCCACGATTTCAGAGTATTAGGCGGCTTATATGATGAAACAGTTCAGCTCTTTACCATGAGCGATGACATAAATTCGGTCTATGACCTTAAAGGAAAGAGCGTTTCCATAGGTGATGCCGGATCCGGAGTTTACTTTAATGCCCTGGATGTACTTTCAGCGGCAGATATAAGCTTAGAGGATATCAATCCCCAGTACCAGAGCTTTGAAGCCAGCAAGGAGGCTATGAAGGACGGAAAGATCCAGGCGGCCTTTATTGTTGCCGGAGCTCCCACAAGTGCCATTACAGAGCTTGCCACAACTAATGGGGTTAAGATCATAAATATCGACGGGGAGCTGCGTGAAAAGATATTGGAAAGCTGTCCCTACTACTCCCCCCTGCAGATTCCACAGGACACCTATCCCGGACAGCCTGAGCCGGTAGAGACAATAACAGTAAAGGCAACTCTTGTGGTATCAGAGCAGCTTGACGAAGATACCGTCTATAATATGACAGCCGCTATATTTGACAATGCTAAGGATATTGCACTTGAAAACGCAAAGGGCGGAGAGCTTAATCTTGAAAAAGCGGTTGAAGGAATGGCCGCTCCCTTCCATAAGGGTGCTGCCAGATATTACAGTGAACACGGTATAACAGTAAACACCGAAGAATAAATTACCATTTATCATTTTCAAAAAGGACGAGTTTTATGGATAACAAAAATATAAACACATCATCTGCACTTGAACAGGATGTAGATGAGATCATGAAAAAATATGACAGAGAGTCTAACCAGAGGATATGGACCGGAAAAGCCCGTATCGCCATTAAATTATTAATGGCTCTCTTCTCCTTATGGTGCATATATGTAACCCTCTTTGCCACCTTCCTTGAAGAGATACGGCTTACCTCCTTTATGGGACTTATCATTATCATGGGCTTTCTCATATATCCCGCCAAAAAAGGCGAGATCAGGGAAAATCATATGCCCCTCTATGATATCATCATAATGCTTTCAGGTTCCGCAGCCTTTTTCTACTTTACCTTTAATGCAAATAATATCATCCAGCAGGGTACCCGCTTTGAGCCCTATCAGATCATAATAGGAGTTGTGGGTATAATTGCTCTCATCGAGCTTACCAGAAGATGCGTAGGTATCCCCATACTCTGTGTGGCATTATTTTTCATTATCTACGCACTGACCTTTGGACTTACAAACCCGGATATGTTTGGTCGTGTCCGTTACTTTATAAGAAATCTTTTCTATACCAAGGAAGGGGTATTTTCCACTCCTGTTAATGTCTGCTCTAAATTTATCGTGGTATTTATCATTTTTGGAGCATTCCTGGAAAGGACCGGAATATCCAACTTCTTTATCCAGCTGGCAAACTCCGTAGCCGGAAAATATGCCGGAGGACCTGCAAAGGTTGCGGTTATTTCCTCTGCTCTTTGCGGAATGGTATCCGGTTCATCCGTTGGAAACACTGTTACAACGGGATCTGTTACCATACCCATGATGAAGGAAACCGGATATAAGAGTGAATTCGCGGGAGCTGTGGAGGCAGCCTCCTCCACCGGCGGACAGATAATGCCCCCTATAATGGGTGCTGCTGCCTTCCTTATGGCTGATTTTATAGGAGTGCCCTATTCAAGCATTTTAGGAAGAGCCATTCTTCCTGCCCTCCTTTACTTCACCGGTATCTTCATTACGGTACATCTTGAAGCTAAAAGACTTGGACTTTCCGGAATACCTTCCGAAAAGCTTCCCCATATCAGGCTTCTTGTTAAAAGGCTTTACCTCTTAATACCTCTTGTTATGCTGGTAATATGGGTATCGGGAAACTTTATGACTATGCAGAAGGCAGCCAGCCTTTCTATCCTCCTGGCCATCCTTGTCAGCTTATTCGATAAGGAACACAGGATCACTCCGAAGAAATGCCTGGATGCCCTTGAAGCCGGTGGTAAGAGTACCATAACAGTAGCCGCCGCCTGTGGAGTTGCCGGTATAATCGCAGGCTCCATTACCATGACCGGATTGGCAAACGAGCTTATTAACGGTATTATTTCCATAGCCAATGACAGACTTATAATCGCCCTCTTCCTTACCATGCTCTGCTGTATAGTACTTGGTATGGGAGTTCCCACAACAGCCAACTACTGTATCATGGCAGCTACCTGCGCCCCCATCCTTATAAGAATGGGAGTTCCTGTTATGGCAGCTCATTTCTTTGTTTTCTACTTTGGAATAGTTGCAGACATTACTCCTCCGGTAGCCCTTGCAGCCTATGCCGGTTCTGCCATAGCAAAATCAAATCCTATGAAGACGGCCTTTACTGCTTCCAGACTGGCTATCGCCGTCTTTATTGTTCCCTATGTATTCTGCTTTGATCCTTCATTACTCCTCATTGATACCACCCCCCTTAAGGTTGTTCAGATCGTAATAACATCCCTTATCGGAATTTTCGGTATCTCCTCCGGACTTGAGGGCTACCTGAAATGTCAAATGCCCGTCCTTATAAGGATAATACTTATAGTCGGAGGATTATTCCTCATAATACCATCCCTTATAACGGATGTGATAGGAATAGGACTTATCCTGGCAGGATATTTATATCAGATGCGTGCTGCATCCCAGCTTGAAAAATCAAATTCATAGTATTTATAAAGCTTTGCCCTAAGGCACAAAAAAACTCCAAAGCAGTTTTGGCTCTCTGCCTTACTGCTTTGGAGGGATCATATCACTTATTCCTTTTCCGGCTCTTTATCATCCTCCGGTAATTCCCTTTCTATAATTGAATCATCCCCCGTATGCAGAGTGATCTGAGTATAGGGCACGCTTATATTGTTTTTCTGGAAGATAGAGTAAACTATATGATTGACCTCCCTCTCCACCTTCCTTCTGGAGGCCTCATGACATTTTGTAAGGGTTTTCAGACATACCCCACTGCTTCCAAGGGCCGAAACTCCTATATAGACAGGTCCATCCAGAATAAAGGGACTCTTATCCTCTACCTTACTGAGTTCATCTATCAAAATCCTCTCCACATTCTCGATCTTCTCTTCATAGCAGATCTCAAATTCATTGTAAACACAGGCCTTACGCATGGATAAATGTACTACATTTACAATATCCTTATTGGCTATGATCTTCACATCATCATAATCCATATCATATATTTTAAATACCCTTATTCCAAGCTCCATCACATAGCCCCTGAAATCTCCTACCTTTACCACATCTCCAACCTGTATATCACCCTCCATAAGAAGGAATATACCGGCCATGATATCTCCCACAAGGCTGTTTGCTCCGACACCGAGAACCACTGCTATAACCCCGGTAGAAGCCATGAGGGTGGTGGGATTTAGTCCGAAACAGAGCATGCATTGATATAAAAGAAATCCTATAGCTACGTAGGTCAGTAGACTGGAAAGCATTTTTAATATGGTTCCAACCCTGACAGGAAGAATAGTTCCCACTGCCTTTATCAGCTTTGACAGGAGAACAATGAGAATGCCTCCTCTTGAAAGGATGATGATACAATTTGTCAGTGCAAATACATTCACTCCATATTCCCAATTGCCCTTCAATACGTAACCCACTACAGTATCTGTAGCCATATCGCTCAGGATATAACTTAAAATTGATATGAGCAGGGCGGCGATAAAGATATAGTAAAATATAAGTCGCAACATTTTATACTCTGCTGAATGAAGCTCTCTGGAGGATTCCTCTCTCTCTTTATCCGGTGATGTCATCTCAACCTGTTCACGACTTGTATATATATTGATCCCAATGATAAGAAAGAATAAGAAGGCCAATACAACTGATGTGGTAGAAGATAAGGTTCTTAGACTTAAAAGCTTTTTATCCGCCACCACATGGAATAAATAATTGTCGATGATCCTGTCAGTAGCAGCATAATATTTCTCATTATCAATGGTAATATGTTCGAAGCGATTATCCTTGATCTGTTCCTCCTTCATTCCATGATCCAAAGCACTTGCCCCGATAAATGACTCATCCGGATAATAAGAAAAGGTATTATTGCTTGGATCGATGGCGAATACGAAGCCGCTTCTTCCGGGACGGACCATATCAAGCGTATTTGGAAGAGAATAGCTCTTTAAGGCATTGTTTATTTCTTCCGAATAATACTCCGCATACATGAAGCCTTTTTCGACTCCGTCTTTATCAATAATTGCCTGAATGCACTTACGTCCTTCCAGCATCCAGTCAAAAACCGTTTTTCCCTCATCCTGTTCATTTGTCAACTTTTCAAAATCAACAGATTCATCCGAATTTACGTTTATACTTCCATTATCCATATTTGTTAAATTGGACTTATAGCCTGTTCCGGATTTGCTTTTCCCACTCTGATCCAATATATGGATCTTGTTAAGCTGCAAAATTTCGGCATAAAAATTTAAATTATCGGCATTCCATCTATCCTCTTTATCGGCCATAAACTGAGCCAGGGCAGATATCTGTGTTTTTCTTGCATCATCATATAGTGCAGTAAGACGCTTTGCCTCTTCATTATTAAGATCTACTGTATCCTGAATCTTCTGTCTCTGTATGGCAGAAGCTCCAGCCCAGGAGGACATAGGGTAAATGGTCTGGTAATAAAATGATATTGTTAACATTACCGCGCTTATCACAAGAGTAATGATAAATAACTTGTACTGTCTGGTCTGATGGGCATACTTCTTTCCTGACCCGGTAAAATCAGTCAGCACCTTGATCTTATTCTGTTTGAGCAGCAGTATCACATAATACATTACGGCAGCTGCCAACACTGCAAACATAAATCCCTGAATCAAGGTAGTATTAACCACGCTGTTTAGTATCTCCTGTCCGGGAACAGCGCAGGCAGTCCAGACATTCAGATCCTTATCATATACGGGATATATATACATTCTTTGACCGCCTATCTCATTCCAGCCAAATTTCCCATCCTGAATTCTGTCAAGATCAAGGCCAATTTCTCTCACATCCCGATACTTGTATGAGCTATCCGGATGATAAAGAACCTTCTTTGTTTCTTCCGACCATACAAAAGCATAGCCATGCTCTCCTATAATGTCATTTTGCAAAAGTACAGTCCATCTGTCTGACTCTTCTTCAAGAGAAGTCTCATCTAAGGCCGGCACAGCTATGACAAGCCTGTATTCCCCTGCAACCTCTGTAGCATAAAGATTGCAGATTTTCTCCTCATCAATACCTCCCAGCTCTTCCTTACTCAGATCATGGTACTTTAACCGAATATCCTCTTCTTTAAGTACACGGACATAGTTGCTATAAGACTCAATATCCGTATCATCAAACAAAGGATCGTAAATCTCATCCTTTAAATCCTCATAGAAGTTTGAAAAAGAGATTACAACATTTCTGTCATCATCTACGATCATAAAATCACGAAAGTTAAAATACTGATAAAACTTTGCGAACTCATCAATTAACCTTGAACTTTTATTTTCAATAAGATCCAGAAGGATATCATCGTTATCCATTAAGTTCTCTATTATTCCCCAGGAAATAAAATCAATATCCCTTAAATAAATATCGTCAAAAGCATTAACCATATTATCGTGTCTTTCGGCGGACTTCTGATAAAGATTCTTCAGACTCTCTATCTCCTCCTGCATTTCGTATTCAAACTGAGCCATAAGACTGAAGTTGGCTCCTAAATATATGGCATAAAAGTACAATAAAATGGCGATCACCCCCAAGATGATCGTCAATATAGTTTTCATTCCCAGCTTTTTTCTTTTATCCATGGCGGCTTTCCCCTTCACCTTAAATCCTTCTTCCTTCATCTTATCATATTATTTTCCTATACAACAGAAAATATATACTCTTCCCTCCCCATCACCCAAGGGCCACGTCTAAGATCATCATTATTACAAAGCCGATAGAAAAAGCAATGGTCCCTGCATTGGAATGCCTGCCCTCAGACATCTCAGGGATCAGCTCTTCCACTACAACATAAAACATTGCACCGGCTGCAAAGGCCAGAAAGTAAGGAAGTATGGGAACTACTGCACTTGCCAGCATTATAGTCACAAGAGCGGCAAGGGGCTCCACAGCACCTGATAAGACCCCATAGAAGAAGGTTTTACTTTTTGGCATCCCCTCTGCTAAAAGGGGCATGGAAACAATGGCTCCTTCAGGGAAATTCTGAATAGCTATACCTAAAGCAAGAACAAGGGCTGCAGTCTTTGTCACACCGGTCTGTCCCGATACCCACCCTGCGTAGACTACTCCTACTGCCATTCCTTCAGGGATATTATGAAGAGTAACTGCAAGGATCAGCTTTGTGGTACGTTTTAACCTGCTTTCAGGACCCTCCGCCTGATTATCCATATGAATATGAGGCGTTATCTCATCCAGTAAAAGAAGAAAACCTATACCCACGATAAAACCCACGGCTGCGGGAATAAAGGACAGTCTCCCCATTGCCTCACTGCTTTCAAGAGATGGCTGCAATAAACTCCAAAAGGACGCCGCAACCATAACCCCCGCTGCAAAGCCCGTCAGGATCTTCTGCATGCCCTCCGATATCTGTTTTGAAAAAAAGAAAACCATAGCAGCTCCAAGACTTGTTCCAAAAAAAGGAATCAAAAGTCCCATTATTACTTCGCCTGTCATTTACCCATCCTCCATAAAAGATATGCCTAAGCTTATATAGCAGATTGTTTATTTTATTATACTATCATATCATAAAGCTGTACCAGCTTTTTCTTAAGGCTTTAATATGGTAAAATGACAAGGATAGGATTTCCTGATCCTGATGCCTTGTTAATAGCTGCCCCTGCAGATTGAAAGGAGTAAAAAATGAAAATAGAAGTTTTCAATGACTGGCAGAATACACCCAAAGCCTTTGCAGAAGGGGAAGATTCTGTGCTGCTCTCCTGGGATGGAGAGTACAGAAGAGGCGATACCATAAAGCTTTCGGGGATCCTTCCGGACAATTTCTATATGGTAAAAATAGATGCCGTTTTAGAAGAGTCCCTGGTCTATATAAACAGGGATACCGTCATATATACAGTCCCCTTCTTTGAAAAAAAGACAAGCATGAATCCTTTGGCCTTTTTTGGAAACAGACATTATATCTCCATAAGAAGGGCCATGGATTTTGAAATAAAACAGTACAGAAATCTTGCAAAAAACACCTTCGCCCAACATGAGGAATCAGGTGTTTATCCCTATGCCTATGCAAATGTGGAAACCAGAGGAGAAGCAGTTTTTGCTGCCAGGAATGCCATCGATGGCTGCCTGGCCACTAAAGGACATGGTGAATGGCCCTATGCTTCCTGGGGCATTAACAGACAGGATGATGCAAAGCTTACAATAGACTTTAAAACCCGGGTTGATATCGAAGAGATAAGACTTTATACAAGAGCTGATTTTCCCCACGATAACTGGTGGGTTCAGGCAAGGATCTCCTTCTCTGACAATAGTGAGGAAACTCTTCATATGGAAAAACTTGTGGAAAAGCCTCACTGCTTTCCCATAAAGAAAAAGTCCGTCAGCTCTGTAAGCCTTGACAGACTTATAAAGGCTGATGATCCCAGTCCCTTCCCGGCTCTCACTCAGATTGAGATATACGGATGCTACAGCTAACCTCTTTAATGCTCAGGATCCGCTAAACCGACCGGGAGGAAAAACAGGTGATCATAAAGGAAATGCAGGAAGAAAAAAAAATATTGATATCCAAAGCTCTTCCAAAGCTTACAGAGGATCTCTTTGAGGAATATTTTATAAGCGGCAAGCGCTTAAACTATGAAGATGTTTATTTTTCCAGAAGAAAATTTCTTTCTGTTTTTGCTATAGTCGGCGAAAATTCAGCTGACTATCAAAAGCTTGATTCAATAATCCTTGATATCTGCAGTGAAAAAACCTGGGCTCTTCCGGCCCATGTGGACAGATCTCTTAAGGGATGGGAAAACACCCTTGACCTTTTTTCTTCTGAAACAGCTTTTGCTCTTTCTGAAATAATAAGCCTCCATAAAAATCATTTATCCCCTCAAACAGTAAATACAGCCGGATCAGCTGTTATGGACCGTGTTCTTAAACCCTTTTTAAACTCCTTATGGGGGGACTACTGGTGGGAAAATGTCCCAATGAACTGGTGCGCTGTATGTAATAGCTCCATAGGCGCAGCTGCTATCTACCTTTTGGAAAATGAAGATGAAAAAAAGAAGCTATTGGACAGGGTCATTAAAAATCTTACCGGATATCTTAAAGCCTTTCCAAGTGACGGATGCTGTAAAGAAGGCCTCTATTACTTCTACTATGCCTTTGGACATTTACTTATGTTTTGGGATCTTTTGGAGGAAAAAACCGGGTATAAAACAAACTGGGAAAGGATAGAGTATCTTAATGATATATTCCTTTTCCCTCAAAAATGTCTTCTCTCAGGCGGCTATACACTATCCTTTTCAGACAGCAACACAGATGGGAAGTTGAGGATCGGTGTACAGGCAATGATGCACAAGAGAAATAAAGAAGTATTCATTCCCGAAAATGACTATGGGGGCTTTGCCTGTGACCCATGCTTTAGGTATGGACTCCTGTCAAGAGATGTGCGCTTTGAAAAAGACAAGACGCTTTTGGCTGAGGGATCAAAATGTAAAAAAAATAATGAGCTCTGCTTTTTCCCCCGGGCACAGTGGCTTATTATGAATAAATACCCTGATCAGTCCCTTGCCGTTAAGGGAGGCGACAATGATGAGCCCCATAATCACAATGATATCGGCAGTCTCCTTTGGATCTGTGGAGATGACATCATCCTTGCTGACCTGGGAGCCGGAGAATATACAAAAAATTATTTTAATGATAAAACCCGCTATACCTATCTTTGCTGCAGATCCCTTGGACATAATGTTCCCCTTATCAATTGTCTGGAACAGACCTTCGGCAAGGAATATCAAGCTGATGATTTTTCTTTAATAGAAGGCGGAGTATCCATGGATCTAAAAAAAGCTTATCCAAAGGACTGTAATATAAATTTCTATATACGAAGGGTTATAATGAAGGATAACTGCCTTAAGATCGAAGATGATCTGAGCTTTTTAAAACCCACTCAGATAGAAGAAAACTTCATAAGCCTTCTAAGCTGTGAAAAAACAGCGGATTCTATCATTCTTTACGGGAAAACTGATAAATATGTTATGACTCTTTCTTATGATGGATCCCCTGAAACAGTAAAAACCTATATAAATGAAGAAAAATATTTTGACCATGAAGGACAAAAGGCTCTTATCTATCGCATAGGCTTTCTTATAAAGCCTTGTGAGTCTGTACTATCACTTAAGGTCTTAATAAAGAAAGAGCCCTTAAAATGAATAGATTTATAAAAACTTTTTAAAGTTAATGCCGCAATACTATATGAAATATTGACCGTATATGATCAATGCATTAGACTGTCAGCTGTGTTATAATGCTATAGTGATCATAAGAAAGGATATCAAGGGGGACGTTATGCGAAATAAGGAAAAAGATGCATTACAAATGGCAAAAAAAAGGGAGGATTTTCTTTCAAATAGCTATGAGCTTTTCGTAAAGAAAAATATCGAGTCTGTATCCATGCTGGAGGTTGCTAAGGAAAGTGGTTATGGTGTAGCCACCCTATACCGGTATTTTCCTTCAAAGCCGATCCTTGTAGTTTCCGTTGCCACCTGGATATGGGAAAATGCTATTGAGGATACTCAGATCCGCAATAAAGAAAATGATTTTAAGGAATTAAGCGCTGCGGAAGTCCTTGATCTCTTCCTGAATTTCTTTATAAAAATTTATAAGGAAAGCAGGGAGCTCCTTCGCTTTAACCAGCTCTTTAATATTTATATATGTTCTGAAAAAATAGACTCAGACGTATTAAAGCCTTACAGAGATATGATCGACAATGGAAAGGATATTTTCCACCTGATATATGAAAAAGGTAAACAGGATCATACTATCCGAACAGATGAATCGGAAGAGGAGATGTTTTCGACCCTCCTTCACTTAATGCTTGCAGCGGCAACAAGGTATGCCATAGGACTGGTATATATACCAAAAAAAGGCTTTGACGCAGAGAAAGAGCTGTCCAGGTTAAAGGAAGCTCTTCTCATGAGATATGTAATACCGGATCAGTTGAAATGATATTTTGTAATACAGACCCTTTTGGGGTTAAGCAGGGCAGTTACAAAACTTCTTTTATTATCGTGTAAATATCTCCTTAACAAGGTTATAGGACAGCTTTGGTCTTCTGTATTCGTCAACAATTCCTTTATTATTCATGGTTCTCGGTCTTGATCCCCACCAGTCATTGCTGACCTTACCGTCACAAAACTGCCAGATATATACTCCACTGCAGTATTCACTGTCAAGTACGGCCTTCAACTGCCTTTTCAACGCTTCTGCCTGATATTCCTCAGACCATTTTGTCTTCATATTTGACCTGAAGCCGTATATGGCTCCCGCTCCGATCTCGGTAATCAAAAAAGGTTTATCCCTTCCCCCGGTCTCTGTCTGTATCCAGTTATATAGATCATCTATATACTCCTTGGGATCGGTATTGTGGTACCACAAAGGATAGATGTTGTAGGATACAACATCAGGATAAGCAAAACAAATGTCTGTTTTGAACTTACAGCTGGCAGATGATCTGGGCCTCGTATTATCAAGCTCCTTTATCAGATCATACTGTTTTTTATAGCAGGAGGCGCCATATTCCGTATCACTTGAACACTCGTTAAGTATTCCCCAGATATAAATAGCAGGGTGGTTATAGTGAGAAGCGATCATTTCTCTTATACAGTTTTCGGCCTGAACCTCAAAGTTACAGTTTCTCATCTGCTCCTCACTAAGACCTCTTGCGTGATTTTCCTCCCATACAAGTATTCCGTGCTCATCACACAGATCAAGGAACAACTCATCATTGGGATAATGAGTTGTTCTCACGGAATTGGCTCCAAGATCCATCATAATAAGAATATCCTGTTCCATAGCACTAGTAGGGAGGGAGGAACCGAATTGTGGATGTTCCTCATGACGGCAGAAGCCTTTTACCCTGATCTGCTTATTATTTAAGTAAATCCTGTTGTCTATGATATCAACTGTTCTAAAGCCTACCCGGTCAATAAGATCGTCAATATACTCCTCCTGACCGGCCTTTTTGGCCTTTAAAACTGCACACAACTCATAAAGATGCGAGTCTAAAGGATTCCACTCAAG
>JAILBX010000031.1 GCA_024680675.1 Lachnospiraceae bacterium
TATTATAAAAGAGGCCTTCCTTAGTTCCTTTTCATCTGAAGTAAAAAACACATCCGTTTTCTTTATCATCTCATCCCCCACTTCTTTAGTGGGATCGATACCTGATCTGTAAATATCTATCTTCTTACTGTTATTATCATAGCCTATAACTTTAATTCCTTTTTTTGCAAATTCGACTGCTATGGGCATGCCTACATATCCAAGACCTACAACTGCCAAATTAGACTCTCTTTTCTTAAGTCTTTCATATATGTCAAGAAACTCTTCCATCCTGTCACACTCCTACTCTGTTTTTTTCCAGCTTTCAAAGGTCTCGGACATTCCCTTTACAATATCCGTGTACTCTATTCCAAGTCCCTCGCTTTTACTGTTGACATAGTACTCGGATTCCTCCTCTGTGAGGGGAAAGGGAAGTGGGATACCTCTTTCGTTTATTTCGGAAACACTCATCTCAACTCTTGAAAAGTCCTCTCCGGTTACCTGCCTTAATATCTGAGCAAAGCCATCATAGCTGAGCTTTTCACTGTCACATATGTTTATTGCCTGATTAAAGGCCTCCACGTTTCCGCAAAGCTTTAATATTGCCCAGGCTATATCCTTTACATAGACCATCTGAAAATATCCGCTGGCATCATAAGGATGGATTATCTGTCCAGCCTTCAATATCCAGTTAAAATAGATCCCCTCCCTTGGAGCATAATTATTGGGGCCGTAAATAAAGGCCGGTCTTATGATAGTATAAGCAAACTTATTCCCCGAAAGCTTCTTAAGCTCCTCCTCTGCAGCGATCTTTCCCAATATATAAAGACCCGCCTCTCCACCGTAATCCTTTGTCTCATAAGGGGCACTTTCATCAATAAAGGCTCCGGTCCCTCTCATATAAACATCCGATGTGCTTATAAAAATATATTGTTTGTAAGAAAGGTTTGCATTGTTAACAAAGAGCCTTATGTCATCGGCAGAATAGCCGCAAAAGTCAACCACAACATCATATTCTTCTCTTTCAAGACCTTTTAAAGCCTCTTCATCATGTCTGTCAACAACGATCTCCTTTATATTATCAAGCTGCTCTTTTAAAAGATGCGAACCTTTATTATCACTCCCTATCGGCCTGTTACCCCTATTAAGCAAGGTGACCTTATCTACTCTTGAAGCAGCAGCCACAAAGGCTCTTCCAAGAAAATATGATCCTCCGATAACCAAAATCTTCATACTTTTTCCTCTTCCCTTCACTCCTGTGCAACAAGCTCTTTGCTAGTCAAAATTCACCCTTTCCACGTTTTCCTTACCTCTGTTATCATAGTTTACGTGAAGCTCCAGATTTTTTATACTTACTCTGGCTCCTTCCGAGATGGAGCTGGTTATAAAGGCATTACCGCCTATAACTGAATTCCTGCCTATAACGGTTTCTCCTCCAAGGATCGAAGCTCCGGAATAAATGGTTACATTGTCTTCAATGGTCGGATGTCTTTTTTTATTTCTAAGTGACTGACCTCCTCTTGTGGATAATGCACCAAGAGTCACTCCCTGATAAAGCTTTACATTCTCTCCTATATTGGTAGTCTCACCTATTACAATACCTGTTCCATGGTCTATAAAGAAATATTTTCCTATCACCGCTCCGGGATGGATATCGATCCCCGTATGCTCATGGGCATACTCAGTCATCATACGTGGTATAATGGGCACATTAAGACAAAAAAGCTCATGGGCGATCCTGTAGACAAAAATAGCATAAACCCCGGGATAGGAAAATATGATCTCATCAGTGTTAAAAGCCGCAGGATCCCCGTCAAAAGCCGCCTCCACATCTGTATTGATATACTCCCTTATCTTAGGCAGCTTATCAAGAAATTCCAGGGAAATCCTCTCCGCCCTGCTGCAGACATCTTCCTCACTCAGACCCTGGCAGTTACATTCCGGAAGATTTTTAAAAACTATACATATCTGTTTTGTCAGATTAAACATCACATCCTCCACAAGCATGGTCACATGGTTTCTTGTGGTATATATCTTATAGGACTCATTTCTGAAATAGCCCGGATATATTATTTTCTGAAGTTTGCATAATATATCAACCAGTGCAGTCTTGGAGGGTTGATCAAAATTTCTTTCTTTATCTATGGTCTTTCCCTTCTTGTAATCTTCAATAAGGTCATTCACCACAGCATTGATCTCATTTTCGTATTTATATGTCATTTTCCTCCTCCATATCCTGACTTATGATTTTGCCGGATCCTTTGTAATTTTTTGTCCCATTTCAGGATAGCTTATGAAATTTACCGGATTTATATAAATTTTTCACTTCCGGCCAAACCTCTATAACATAATCAGAGCTTGCGGTAACACAAGCTCTGTCCAAAATCAAGTGTTGAATTTCAACCGCCTATAAGATCCTTAATTACCTCACCTGCCATGATAAGTCCCGCAACCGGAGGTACAAAGGAATTACTTCCCGGTGGCTTGCTCTTTAAGGGTGGCTCCTTTGAATATACAACCTTAAGGCTGTCTACACCTCTCAGCTTAAGCTCTCTTCTCATAACCTTTGCAAGAGGACAGACCGAGGTCTTATATATATCTGCCAGCTCAAAGGCTGTGGGATCGGTCTTGTTGCCGGCTCCCATACAGCTTATTATAGGAACAGCCTTTTCTTTAGCCTTCACAATAAGCTCTATCTTTCCGCTTACGGTATCTATGGCATCTACAATATAATCGTATTCTCCCATATCAAACTCATGGGAAGAATCAGGAAGGAAAAATACCCTGTGAAGATTAACCTTTATTGCAGGATCGATCTCACGAACCCTTTCCATTGCCACATCTGTTTTATATCTTCCGATCGTAGAGGTAAGGGCTATTATCTGCCTGTTGATATTTGTTATATCTACCCTGTCCTTATCAACAAGATCGAGAGTTCCGATACCGGCTCTGGCTAATGCCTCCACCACATAGCCTCCGACACCTCCAAGTCCAAACACTGCAACCCTTGAGGATCTAAGCTTTAATATGGCATCCCTTCCAAACAGGATTTCACTTCTTTTCAGATATTCCGGACAATCCTCCAAAGCTTTCACCTTCTTACCAGCTTTTGGTCATGGTAAATACATTGCAGCCATCCACATGCTCATAGGCTACATGATCCATACTCTTTTTAACCATAAATATACCAAGGCCGCCTATTGGACGTTCATCAAGAGGCAGAGAAATGTCAGGATCCGACTTTTCCAAAGGATTATAAGGTATACCTTCGTCCTTTAATGTTATGGATACCGTGTTATCATCTTCAAATTCCACAGCAATATCTACATATCCTGTCTTATCACCATAGGCATAATGACAAACATTTACATACATCTCCTCCAAAGCAACCAGGATCTGCATAGACGCCTTCATAGAGCAAGCTCTGGCTTCCAGTATTTCTTCAACAAACGAAGTCACGTTTGACAGATTTTCTGTCACAGCCTCTATATGTATCTGTTGCATGACATCCCTCCCTCAGTCTTAATCATATTTTTTGTCTTTCAACCAACTCAGCAAATAATCCATTTTTAGCCATAAGCTCATCATATGTTCCCTCTTCGGCTATACTACCATTGTTAAGGAAAAGTATCCTTTTACAATTCCTGATAGTAGATAACCTGTGGGCAATGACGATCCTTGTACAGTCCAACTTATCCAAAGCCTCTGAAACCTTCTTTTGGGTAATATTGTCAAGAGCCGATGTTGCCTCATCAAATATCAGTATCTTTGGCTTATGCACAATGGCTCTTGCTATCATAAGCCTCTGCTTCTGTCCTCCTGATATACCACCCTGACCTTCGGAAATAACAGTATTCATCCCCATGGGCATTTCTCTTATATCATCGGCTATACCTGCCATCTCTGCTGCCTCCCAGGCATCATTCAGAGTGAGCTGTGGTGATGTTATAACTATATTGGAGAATATATCTCCCTGGAAGAGGCCTCCACCCTGAGTCACTGTTCCCATGTTACGCCTTAGGGATCTTAAGTCAATACTCTTAATATCTTTGGAGTCATAAAATATTGAGCCTCTTTCCGCTTTTTCAAAACCGAGAAGAAGTCTTACAAGAGTAGACTTACCGCACCCGGTCTCTCCCACTATGGCCACATAATCTCCTTTTCTTATATGGAGACTGAAATTTTCAAGCACATAGGGCATGTTTTCATTGTACCTGAAATAGATCTTATTGATGCTTATATCTCCGGAACACTTTCTTACTATCTCTTTATCCTCCGATATTTCCGGAACCGTCTTAAGGATAGGTTTAATCATATCATACAAGGGCTTTATTGCCGAAATACTTCCCAAGAGGGCTATCAGACCGTTTATGGCTGCACTGACATAACCGAAAGCAGCGTTAAATGCCATATAGTCGGAAATTGTAACCTTGTTGACCACAGCTTCATAATAAATACATATGGTTCCTATAACCGTAACAGCAGTTGTTAATACCGAATATGCCCTTAATATGAGTGGTTTGTTATATATGGCATTTGCAGATTTTACAAAGCTTCTTGCCCATACTGCAAAGGTTCTTTTCTCTGCACCGGCCAGCTTTACCTTCTGTATACCGTTTATTATATCAAAGATCACTCCGCTTTCCTTAGCCGGAAGCTCATATTCTATAACCCTCTTGGATTGTAGATAGGATACTAAAAGCATGACCAATCCATTGATAACAACGATCAAAACAGAAGGTATTACAAGGCTTTTGGCATAATTAAATATCTGAAATATATAAGTTATCGAAAGCAGAGAAGTAAAGCCTGCCGAAAAGATCATCTGTATCATAGCAGTGGTTACTGTGCTAAGATGAGAAAGCCTGGTATAAAGCTCACCTGAAGAATATTCTCTGAAAAGACTTACCGGAGATGACAATATTCTCATCATTCCTGCCGCATCAACAGCTACCGATACTTTAGTGTTTATCCGATATAAGCTAAAATGTTTCATCAGATCTATCAGAAGATTTCCTATGGCAATTGAAACCATAAATATCAGGATCCCAAGAAGCGCAGACCATGATCCACTGATTATAATGTCCGAAAAAAGGATTTTTGTAAGAACAGGAGAAATAAGCCCTACCAATACAAGCAGCAGTGAAAAAATACCATAGATCAGATAATCACCAGGAGTCAAACTGGTGAATATAAAATATATGATATCCTTCATTGTCAGCTTCTTAAGGGGAAAAGCCCTGTAAAATACTATAGCGTCCTCTTCAAAAAGACCCTCGTTTCTACTGCCTACCTTAACATTTTTCCCTGTTTTATCATCAATATAGTAATACCCGGATATATTTCCGGGAAGAGCAGCAACAGCTTTTCCTTCTTCCTTCAAAAAAAGGAGCATGGGACCAAAGGCGTCCTTATACCAGCCTTTCTTTAGGAGGACCTTACGCCTCATTATTCCATGAGGCCTTAACAGGAACTCCATCTTTTCGTCAAAATCAGCAAATTTCCCCTTTAATTCCACGCTTTTTACGCCAAAATAATTAAGGATATAATTGACTGCGTCCACTTCCTTTACATCCCTATTAAAGGAAAAACCGGTATTCCTCCTGCCCTCTATGGTTCCTATGATATTTTCCATCGATTCGGAAAATAGATCATTATCACGATCTATTCTCTCTCTGATCTGTTCTTCAAACCAACCCATATTCTAATTACTTACAATAAGCTGAGTATAATAACCGTTTTTTGCAAACAGCTCATCGTGAGTTCCTCTTTCTACTATCCTTCCGTGATCCAAAACTATTATCTCATCACTGTCTCTTATGGTTGACAGCCTGTGGGCCACAACTATACATGCTACGCCTCTCTCTTTTATGGCGTTTATAACCTCATATTCAGTCTTGGCATCCAAAGCCGAAGTGGCCTCATCAAGTATGACTATAGTTGGATCCTGAGCCAGGATCCTGGCAATCTCAAGCCTCTGTCTCTGACCTCCGGAAAGATTACTGCCATTTTCCAAAAGCATATGATCATATCCTCCGGGTCTGCCCATTATGGTATCATGCATAGAGGCATCCCTTGCCGCCATGATCATTTCAAAATTTTCTATCGTGTTATCCCACATCTTTATATTATTGGCTATGGTGTCTTCAAAAAGCACTATATCCTGATCTGCTACAGCAAGAGATCCCTTAAGCTCTGCTCTGTCAAGCTCCTCTATAGGAGTCCCGTCAAATAATATTTCTCCATCCCATACTCTGTATAAACCGGATATAAGCTTTGCTACGGTGGATTTTCCTGATCCCGAGGCTCCGACAATGGCAATCTTCTGACCGGGCTTAAGGGTTAAGTTAAAATCCACTATCAAAGGAGCTGCCAGCCTTGAATAGCCAAATGTTACATTCCTAAGCTCCAAATTCCCGCTGAGTTTTTTCCTTACCTGCCCATCCTTGTCTAAGTAGTCCACATCATCCATTGGATCTATGGGGTATTCCATAACATCCTCAACTCTATCCATATCATTTCTCATAGTGATAAGAGAGCTGCCGGCCTCGATAAATTTACTTACAGGCATCATAAAGGAAGCAAGAAAGCCCTGAAAAGCAGTGATCATACCTACAGTAAACTCTCCCCTTATAACATACCAGACTCCTAAAATCGTTATGAGGATATTTGAAATGTTTGCAATGGTCTGAGGTATCAGACTCATGCAGGTCATCACCTTTGTATTATCCACATTTTTAAGATTTAAACTGGCCTGATATCCTGCCCACTTCTCAAAATATCCGTTTTCTGATCCCGAAGACTTTATGGTCTCTATCATTTTTATCCCGTATAGTCCGGTTCCGCTTAACTTCGCACTGTCCCTGGACTGAACCGCCAGTATCTCAGTCTGCTTCTTACTGAAATAAAGAGAAATAAAGAGACTGACTGAAATGGAACAGATTCCTATAAAGGTAAGCATGACACTGTAGCGAAGCATTATCGCCAGATACAATATCATCATTATGCCTTCTAAGAAAAGGGGTGCAAGGGTATTTATTATCTCCCTGGCATTTTCTGCTATAAGCGACATTCTGTTTTGTATATCTCCTGCCATCCTCTGTGAAAAGAAGTGCATGGGAAGCCTTATGATCTTCCACATGTATCTGGAGCTTCCGCTGGCAGTGATGCTGCCATCGATCTTTAAAGAATAGATGGCCCCTATCCACTCTACTATGATCTTAATGATCCCTGTAAGAGCCATTATCCATATTAAAGGCAGAAGCCATTCAGGATTATTCCCCGTCAGGAGTCTGTCCATAAAAACCCTTCCGAAAACCGGATCGATTATCTTAAGGAGACAGGCTATAACCGAAGTCACCACCACAAAAGCAAAGGCAACCCCTGCGCCCTTCAGACTCCTTCCCGCATAACTCAGAACACTTTTCCTTTTCCCTGATGGCACAAAGGCTTCTGTTGTATCAAATGCGAGTACAACTCCGGTAAATCCCTTGTCAAATTCCTCGAAGCTGAGTTTAACCCTTCCTCTGGCCGGATCATTAATAATGGCCTTATTCCCCTTAAATCCGCAAAGAACCACAAAGTGGTTAAACTCCCAAAATACTATAGCCGGAAAGCTGCAGGAGTCCCTTATGGAGTCGATACCAAACCTGTAACCCGCTGCCTCAAGTCCGTAGCCTCTGGCAGCCACCAATATGTTTTTTGCATTAGAACCGTCCCTTGAGACCCCACAATCCTCTCTTACCTTTTCAAGAGGTACCCATTTCCCGTAATAAGCAAGTATCATGGCAAGACATGCCGCACCGCACTCCAATGCCTCCATCTGCAAAATATTGGGCACCTTTGCAACCTTATTAGTTGTGCTTTTCACCTTTTTCATTACGTCCCCTAAAAAACTTATTTATTTATGAGCAGATTTATAGGCCTTATGCTCTCGATTATTACCTTGGCCTCATAAATTCCCTGTGGAAATGTTTTTGAAAGCTCCGCCTTCAGGACCCAGTCATCCTCTGTTACACTGGATGAGTATAACTGATAATCCGACAGAGCATCTCCTGCGTCGAGAGCATTACTATGTATTTTTTTAATGTTACAGAATTCATTGCCTATTTTAACCTGCATCCCTTCAGAGACTTTGGATGCATCATTTGCCTGAATATAACACAGGGTTTCTTTTCCGTCTGAAATAGCTGTCCCATTCACTGTAGTTTCCAAGGTGCCAAAAAAGCCCCAGGATAAAGCTCCTAAAAGAATAACCACTACTGCTCCGAGAGTGATCCATATTGAAATTTTTGTCACCCTTAAATAATCATTTATCTGTTCAGGTGACTGGATCCTTTCCAGACTCTCTTTTCTGAATATACTGTTATCAGCCATCTTTTCTTACCCTGATCCTTATATTAATATGTTCTTATCCATCCGTTTAAGTAATACCTAAACATTATAACCCATAATACTATTTTTTTAAACAAATTTGAAAAACTTTTAGCCTCCGGGATAAAACTGTCGTATAATAAGACAGAAGGGATGACAGATGAGATTTAGCAAAGCTTCCCTTACAAAACATAATTATATTGATCGTCTTTACCGGTCATATATTTTTTCCAAAAAGGAGGTAACAGTTATGATATACAAGAACGATGGGAATGATAATAAGAATATCAAAAAAATAGATGATGATATGCTTAAAACAGCAAGTGGAGGAGATGTATTCTTCGCCGGAAACATCTCCGGAAGCGATCCCACAAGACCCTATGAGGTTACAAACGATGTCACCGGTGATGTAGTAGCAAGGTTTGCAAGCTTGAAAGAGGCAGAGGACAGTGCAAGATCCTATGGTTTAAGTACTTCTATGATCGATTGGAATACTCTTCAGGCAAAACGCAACAAATGGTAAGCTTTATAATTTCACCAAAGGAGGAAGCAATATGCCATTCAACAGTAAAGATAACAAATTAAGTGATGATATGCTTGAAAACGTAAACGGTGGGAACGTCTTCTATGCCGGAAATATATCCGGAGCTGATATGAGTAAGCCTTTTGAGGTCATTAATGATGTTACCGGTGATGTAGTGGAAAGACATTCAAACCTTGAACAGGCTATCCAGGGAGCCAGATCCTATGGTATTTCACCTGACCTTATTAATTGGGATAATCTTCAGGATAAACGTAATAAATACAAGAAGTAACTTAAATTCTTTTTGCAGATGTCGGCTTGCCCCCATCTATGATACAGGAAATTGAATCATTATCTTTTGAGCGGCTCTTTAAAATACGGGAGCCGCTTTTTTTTGCTTCTTCTAAATATCTTATGAAATCCGCCTTCACAGTCTCTCCCGGTACAATAAAAGGTATACCCGGAGGATAACAATAAATATATTCGGCACATAGCCTTTCTTTATCAGCTCTTTTAAGCTCCTCAAAGCTTACCTCCTCAAAGACGCTTTCCATGGCATCTGCTATAGTCATGACGGATCCCAAAAGATCCCGATCATATATAACTCCCTTTGAGTATATTCCCTGCGATAAAGGCCTTTCTTTCTTCTTTGAGGCATTCTTTTCATACAGGCTTTTATCCTCAATAAGAAGCCCTTTTGCAAATCCAAGAACCTTTTCCTCATCATCCCACATAGATGTCATGGCAAGAAGATCATAAGCATTTGCATACTCTGTCTCATATCCATACTTTTCTCTCATGATCTCCGAAAGCTCTACCCCATTTATACCACTCTTCTTACAGTTTATGAGGATTTTCCCCCTGTCCCTTATTAAGGGTCCTTCATCCATTGACCCCGCCGCTTTAAAGACCTTTAATTCTTTTAATATATCATAGGTTCTATCCAGCATTTTCCTATATTTTCCCGATAGCTCTTCTCCGCTTTTCACAAGCTGATCGACACAGTTATCTATACTGGCAAGAAGGGGATAGGAAGGAGAGCTTGTCTCTAATACGGAAAGCTTTTCATCAATTTTTCTTTCTATCCATGGATAGCTCTTTATAGCCTTACCTGAAATATGTAAAAGTGCAGTCTGGGTAAGTGAAGACAAAGTTTTATGAGGGCTCTGTATAACTATATCAGCCCCATTTTCAACTGCTTCATGCCTCCTGTCCGTAAACCTTAGATGAGCTCCATGAGCTTCATCCACAATGAGGGGTATCCCTTCTTTATCGCATAATCCGGCTATGGCTCCTATGTCGCTTATATAGCCCTCATAGGTCGGAGAGGTAATGATAAGTGCTCCTATCCTTTCCTTTGTATCCTTAATTGCTTTTTCCAGCTTCATTTTATCCATGTATGTAAAGATCTCAAAGTCAGGATCATACTCAGGCTCCACCCATTTTACCCTTAAATCCCCAAGCTCTATGGCATGGCAGACTGAAATATGACAGTTTCTTCCGGCAATGATGATATCTCCCCTTTTACAGCAGGCCAAAACAGCTGCAAGAATACCACAGGTACTTCCATTTACCAGGTATCTGCTGCTTGCGGCTCCAAAAAGCTTTTCAGTTCTTTTCACAGACTCCCTTATAAAGCCTTCCGGATTGTGGAGATCATCTGTTCCTTTGACCTCGGTAAGATCATATAATGCCATAGAAGCAAGCTTTTCTTCACAGGTTCTGCTCCCTGTGAGTAAGGTATTTCCCTTAAGCCTCCTTTTATGACCCGGCATATGCATGGGGTAAAGCTTTTTATCAATATATTCATCTAAGGACTCAGAAAGATTTTTTTTCATAATTTCCTCTTTAGTATCTTATTTTATGTTATAATTTTTCTCAAAAAGTGTTATTTATTATTATGATCGGATCGCAGGGGAATTACTATGGCTAAGTTTATCAAAAAAAGATTGTTTTTTCTATTGGCATTGGAAATAATAGCTTTGGTCACACTTTATTATATATTAAGTACTGTACAGATCATAATTGCCACCAATATTTACGAAAAAGATCTGACTTCAAAACTTGAGGCCACAGAAAGAGCCCTCTCCGAATCCTGGGTATACATGGAAAACAGCTATGACAATTTTATTAACATTAATAAAAGTAAAGCCCAGATGGCTGCCTATTATATAAAAAATGATGAAAACATGCTGATCGGTAATCGATCCATGAAAAGACTTATGAATATCCTCAATGTGGATAATGTCATAGTCATTAACAAAAACGGCAATCTTGTAACCTCTGCGGAAACCCCTGATATAGATTTCACCCAATCTGATTTTGATTCTATCAGAACCACCTTTAAAACCCACCTTCCTTCAGAACCCATAACCTACTCTGAAAGCGACGATGCTCCAACCCTTGCTTACTTTGGCATGTATATAAATGATGAGCTTGAGCTAATTTTAGAACAAAATACCCAGACTCTTGAGGAAACCAATAGAAATACCACCTCCTGGAGAGTGATCCTGAAAAGGAACACCTTTGGCCTTGATGGTATTACTTTTTCGGTAAGTAAGGATCTTAACAGGTTTCTTTATCATCCGGATGATGAGATAATGAAACAATCCCCAAGATCTTTAGGAATAACCTATGGAGATCTTTCATCTTCTGATTGCTTTAACCTGATCCTGAATGGCAAAACATACCTCTGTAAAGCAAAATATCTAAAAAAAGATGAGGCCTATGTCGTCTGTACCATTGATGAGTATAATATTAAAAATGATGTTCAGGCCTCTGTTCGTGCAGTGGTATTTTTCCTTTCCATCCTTATATCTCTTGAAATAATATACACTTCCATGATCCTGAGGGATGAATCTGAACTCAATGGCACTTTATTCAATGACTACCGGTCACTGATAAAAAAGCTTTGGGGCTTGTTTTTATTGTCAACGATCCTCATTGCTGTAGCATCCTTCTTTATACAGTCTCTTTTCACCTATACCATGCAGCTTTCATCTTCAAAACAGGAAATAGAGAATCTTTCCGAAACTATATCAAGCAGCCAAGAGGAAGGTTATTCCATATCCGGAAACTTTTCCGATGACTATATTACAAAATCCCTGATAACTGCAGACTACATTGCCAATAATCCCGGCAAAATAAACAAGGATACACTTATTGAGTTAAGAAACCTTCTATCTGTAGAGCATGTTTTAGTTTATGACAGTCATGGAATGATGACCATGTCCGATTCAACCTACAGAGGGATGCCGCTTCCCGATGGCAAGCTTTATCCGGGCTTTGATTTCACAAGACTCTTAGGGGGCATACAATTTTATATGGCCTCTGACGATTATGATTCCTCCTACCTGGAGGCTCCTTATCTCTATGTGGGAAGCCCCATAATCGACTCCAATAACCGGATCAAGGGAGTTATTCTTCTTGCTACCGAATACAGTACCTATGAAACCGCCACGGGTATGGTCGCATTAGACTCTGTTCTCAGGACCTTCAACGGAACCAATGACTCTTTTGCCTTTGCAATAAATAAAGAATCTAGGGAGTTTGTATATCATCCTGATGCAACCTATGTAGGTAAGCTTGCATCTGATTACGGTATTGAAGACAATGAATTGAGAGACGGTTACAGTGGATATATAACAGTAAATAATCAACGCTTTTTCTGTGAGTGTAAGGAGTGCGACGAAATATGGCTTTATATAGTAGTATCATCCGACAAGCTTTATAACATGAGTGTTCCACTCATTATATATACCTTCATAATATCCTTCGCACCATACCTGTTTTTCTTCATTCTTATAATACTCATGTGCAAATTTACCAAAAACCATCCGGTGGAGAATACTCTCTTTGAAGGATCCTCCTCCGATCCTTCTGAAAACACCGGAAATTCCGAAGGCGAAAAGGAATATGGAACAGCTTTTATCAGGAGACGTATAAGCGATCTTATAAAAGAAAATCCCGCTGAAGACAGATTAAAAAAATACCTTCTCTTCAGCTATCTTTTATGTTGCGTTGCCATAACAGTAATGACCCTCTTCAAAAACTATCTTTTCAAAGAAGATTCTGTTATATTCTATATTTTGGATAATAAGTGGGAGGCAGGTATAAATATTTTTTCTGTTATTTCCTGTGTGTTTGTAGCTGCAAGAATAAGCTTAGCCGCCCTCCTTATCTCAGCCCTTCTTAAGGAGATAGGTAAAACCCTTGGCCAGCGTGGAGAGACCATATGTAAAATGCTCAGAAGCTTCGTAAGTTATATTTCGGTATTGGGTTTGATCTTTAGCTGCCTTGGAATGCTGGGCGTTCAGGCCGGTACCCTTTTAGCTTCAGCCGGAATCCTTACTGCAGTAATCGGTTTTGGTGCTCAAAAGCTCATCGGAGATGTATTGGAGGGACTCTTCATCATATTTGAAGGAATATTCCATGTAGGTGATATGGTAAAGATAGGAGACTACAGGGGCATCATACAGGAAATAGGTATCAGAACCACGAAAATATTAGATTTAGACCATAACAATATCAAAGTTTACAATAATACAAGTCTTGGAAGTGTTGAACAGCTTTCCGGAAGGCTTTCTTACTGCGACGTTGTTATATGAACCGAATATAAAGACAGCCTGGAAAAATTAGAGGAAATCTTCAAAAAAGAGCTGCCTGTTATTAAGAAAAATATTCCTACCTTAGTGGAAGGACCTTTTTATATTGGCGTGGATGCACTTGCTGACTCCTCAGTCAACCTGCGTTTCAGGCTTTATTGTGATGAGGAGGATATGACTCCTTCAAGAAGAGCCTTTAACAGAGAGGTTAAGCTTATGTTTGACAGAAATAACATAAATGTTCCTTTCCCTCAGATAGTATTAAATCAAAGAAAAGAGTCATAATATATTTTAATTTCTTTTATTGAGGCAGCAAGCACAGACCAGCCCCTCAACAAAAGAAAGGGTAGACAAGCCTTAAGGCTGTCTACCCTTTTTTTATGGTAAAACCCTTTATATAACTATTATCACCAGGAATCATTATCCCATTCTGCTCATTCCCAATCCCTTTTTGGAAGAGGATATAACTCTCCTTCCGCTGCTGTCCTTACTATCTTTGGAAGGAATGGGTTCTACTCCGCTTTGTCTTTGAGATGAGAGTGCAAGGTTTCCTACTTTTCCAACTCCTCCGTTAACACCAAAAAGATCATCATCTTTAACTTCAAGCTTCATTATTTCTTCACTCATCCTTATCCTGCTCCTTTCATAAATACTTCCGATTTCTCATCTATCTTAAGCGCCTGATATTTACTGTTCTTATTCACTCTATTTTATTATACGACAAAGGAATCCGGATGGCTAAAAAAATACAATAAAATTATTAAAAAATCAATCTGCTCCGTTCAGATAGTAATCCAGGTCCTCAAATACCTGAGCCGCCTTATCATATCCGATATCGTAAGCCTTTTGTATCAAATCCTCATCATGACATATATGTCCCAGAGGCAGTGGAGAGTCCGGAGCGATCAAGAAGATATTCCCAAGTTCAAGCTCCTTTTCAATATAATCCTTTTCCCTGTTGTATATGGCATAATTTTTTTCAAGAAGCTTTACAAGCACAGGATATTTTCTGTATTTCATTTTTATAAGAGGCTTAAGGTTATTCTTATTCTTTCTAAAATCAAGAGGTTTGGTCAAAACGACCACATTTTTATCATAGCCCTTTTGCTTCATAAATCTCAAGGGTATTGGATCGGTCAATCCCCCATCCAAAAGACTCATTCCTTCAAGATGAACGATCTCGGCAAAGAAGGGCATAGAAGAAGAAGCTCTCACCCATTCAAGATCCGTTCTGTCCATGTAATTTAAAAGCTTATATGCCGGCTCTCCGCTTTTTATATCCGAAGCCGCAACATAAAATTTTGCAGGATCATCCTCATAAACTGCCCTGTCAAAAACATCCAATTCTTCCGGCACGTCATGAAAACAGAACCTGGCATTAAAGATATTACCTGTCCTTATGAGAGAATCCATACTGCAATACCTTTTATCCTTTGAGTATTTTATATTATACCTCAAAGTACGGCCTATCTGATGAGACTTATAATTCGCCCCAAAACATGCCCCCGCAGAAACCCCTATGATCCCGTCAAAAACAAGATCCTGCTCCATAAGATAATCCAAAACACCTGCGGTAAACATACCGCGCATTGCTCCACCTTCAAGAACCAATCCATTCATATTATCTGTGTTCTCCAATAAACCCAAGCACCATTATCCCGGGGCCTGTATGAGCTCCTATTACCGGGGTTATGCTTGTTATGTATTTTGCGCCCTTTCCTCCCTGACCTTTGATCATTTCATCAAGAGACTCTGCTTCTTCAAGACAGTCTCCCTGTCCTATAATATAATCAAGATCTGAAATATCTGATGTCATTTCGGAAATTTTCTTTGAAAGAGCTTTAATAGACTGACTCCTGCCTCTGACCTTGCTCACGGTTTCAAGCTTACCCTCCTCATCGACTCTAAGTAAAGGCTTAAGCTGTAAAACCCCTCCGGCAAAAGCAGCGGTTGCGCTTATCCTGCCGCCTCTTTTTAAATAAACAAGATCATCAACTATGAACCAGACATTAACCTTCTCCTTTATATTTTCCACATATTCCGCGATCTCGTCAATACTTTTCCCTTCTTTTTTCATTAAAACAGCCTTATATACGATAAGCCCCTGACCTACGGATGCAGTATAGCAGTCTATAGCATACAGCTTTCTTTCAGGGTATTTTTCCTTTAATTCCTCTGCTGCCAGCTTTGCTGCATTAGGGGTATTGCTTATTCCCGAAGCCATACCAAGATAAATAACATTTCTGTTTTCTTTAAGTTCTGCTTCAAAGGCATCGTAAAAGGTTTGCATATTGACGGCAGATGTTTTTGCAACCCTTCCCCCCTTCATCTCTTTATAAAAAGCATCAGGCGTCATATCATCGCTGTTGTACTCTCTGTTTTCATCTTCAAACTTAAAAGTAAGATCCTTCTTTTTAACTCCCCATTCCCTCAATATCTCATTGTCAATATCACAGGCTGAATCTGTGTATATAGTAAAATCAGTCATAGCGGCCTCCTAATATAGATTATGTATTACCTAATATTTGAAATTAGATTATCACGTCATATAGATCATGTCAATTAAAAGAAGCCCCTCTGCATAATTTACTGTTTTCAATATTTTTAAAACGTGCTAAAATTATCTGGGGAATAATTATAAAGAGGTATTTTAGAATGTCTGATAAGGTTATAGGCTACGAGGATCTATACAAACAATATGCTCAGAAGGTTTACAACTATTTATATTCAAAAATTCAAAACCCTGAAGATGCTCAGGATCTTCAATCGACTGTTTTTGTCAAGGCTTTTGAAAAATTCGACAGCTATGATCCATCCAAAGCTTCACCTTCAACCTGGATATATACCATAACAAATAATACCCTGATTGACTATTATCGAACAAGGCATGTCCATGAGGAGCTTGACGATAATTCCTCCTTCCTTTATGAGGACTCCGATTTTAACAATATACTCAATCAGGAAACTTTATCAGAGCTTGCACTGGCTCTTAATGAGCTTTCCGAAAGGGAAAGAGAGCTTATTATCCTGCGTTATTATCACAACCTTACACTTAAGGAGATTGCCGAAAAGATGAACTTTTCCTACGGGACTGCTAAGCTTACCCATAACTCGGCTCTTATGAATCTAAAAAGACTTTTGTCCGTGACTGATATCTTTTAGCCATTCACCTTTCTTATTCGTATATATTATTGAGTGGGATGATAATTAACAAGTAATGACCCGGAGGTTGTAAGATTATGAATAATATGATAAGCAGTCTTTTCGATTATCAGCGATTTGATGAAAATAAGGATCTCAAAAAGATCATTGACAGGGTATCGGATAAATATGGCATCGGAAAGCATGGACTGTCAGATGATGAGCTTACCCTGGTAAATGCAGCAGGCTCTATAGAGTCCTATAAGAAAGACACAGTTAACAATGTCCTATAAAAAAGATCTGGTTAAAAAAAAGCTGTTACGTTGGGAACATTATATCAGGAATTTCTCCTTTCCCGATTGGGAAGACATTCCTGATATAGGACTATATATGGATCAGGTAACAACCTATCTTTCACAAAGACTCGATTACCTTCCTCCCAACCTGAAGAAAGAGGAGTCTCCCATAACAGCAGCCACAATAAATAATTATGTCAGAAACAAGGTGATGCCCGAGCCTGTGAAAAAAAGGTATTACCGTATTCATTTGGCCTATCTTTTAATGATATGTACCTTAAAGCAGACTCTCAGTATAGCATCGCTTCAGGCTCTGCTTCCTAACGGTGAGTCGGAAGCCGAGGTAAAACAACACTATACAGCCTTTGCAAAAAGACATCATATCGCTGTTGATTATTTCGGAGATCAGATTGAATTGATAGCGGCTCCCATGCTGAACTCAGAAGTCGATTCCAAGCTTTCTGCCCACAGTCCCGAAGAGCTTATCTTCTCTTCCGTGATAATAGCCGGATTTTCAAAAATATTCGCTCAAAAGCTTTTAGATCTCAAAGACAAGGACATAGATGAAGCAGGAGCTTTGGACTTTTCACCGCCGCTTGTGAAGAAAAACAAAAAATATAAAAAATGATCAAATATCAAATTTAATATCATTTCCCCTTCCTGACTCTATTCTTTTTACATAGGTGTCAGGATCTTTTTTCATTAGTATCATAGTCTTGAATGCATTTAACACCATGGTTTCCTTGTTGCAGGATACCGGGTTTTTTCCGATTTCTCTTATGAGATTATATTTATCCATCATCCACACATAGAGATCAGACATTGAATATCCCCTTATCTTAACCTCATCCCTGAAGGTATGATTGGAAAGGTAGTAAACAAACTCCTCATAGACCTCTTCATTCAAAAGCATATCTGACCAGAGCTCATCCGCCCAGTCTGTACTCATTCCTCCGTATTCACAAAGGCTGTAAAAACCTTCATATACCTTCAGTCTTGATGTGGAAATGATAATACTCATTAATTACCTCCAAACTATTCTACACTGTAAAAAACCTTCAATAATTCACAAAGAGAATCCTCGTCCTTAGACCCCATAAGCTCTCTTGCGGAATGCATGGCAAGCAGGGGAACTCCTACATCAACCGTCATCATGGGAAGGAAGGAACTGGCTATAGAGCCCAATGTAGATCCCGACGTAGCACCTGATCTGTTCACAAATACCTTATATGGAATATCCTCCTTTAATAGCATCTGCATTATCACCCCGATAGCCTTGGAATCGGTGGCATAGCTCTGGGACGAAGCCTCCTTTATTGCAACCCCGCTGTTAAGTATGGCCTTGTTCACGGGATCATATTTATCTCCCATATAGGGATGAAAAGCATGGCCTACATCAACAGACAGCATGAGTCCGTCTGCCAGCTTGTTCTTATATATGGTCTGACTCTTTGAAATACTCATATATACCTTTTCAATAAGATTTGACAGGGCTAAAGAGCCTGCCCCCTGTTTAGTCTTTGACCCTATTTCTTCATGATCAAATATTGCGCAAACATTTATTCCCTTTTTTCTTCCTGCCTGGGTGATACCTATAAGATCCGATACCACAGATGTCATATTATCAAGTCTCGGTGCAGAAATAAAATCATTGTTTATCCCCACATAAGAACCCTTTTCACAGTTATAGGCACATAACTCAAAAGCCAGGATATCCTCTTTCTCAACCTTCAGCTCCTTTGCCAGAAAGCTCATAAAATAATCCTTATCAAGCTCCTTTTTATCCTTCTTTTTTTTATCCTCATCCTTCAACATTGCAGAAGGAAGGATTCCTGCAAAGGGAAGCATCTCCTTTTGAACATTAATGGCATAGCCTTTATTGACATCTCTGTTAATATGTATGGCTACATTGGGTATTGTAAGGACAGGACGTCTTGCATCTATCAGCTCCATTTTAGGATGGAGCACATCCTCAGATCTTACAGCTACCCTTCCCGCTATGGATAAAGGTCTGTCAAGCCAGGTATTAAGAATAGCTCCTCCATATACTTCCACATTAAGACTGGCATAACCCTCTGAATCAAGATCAGGATTTGCTTTTATCCTTAAGCAGGGAAAATCCGTATGGGCTGTTGCCACCCTAAGATCCCCTTCTAAAGGATCCTCTTCTCCCAGAGTAAAGGCAAAAAGGCTGGAATCGTGGTGGTTTACATAATACTTTCCTCCCTTTTTCAGTTTAAAATCCTCTCCTTCAGAAAGTTCTTTAAAACCACTTTTCCTAAGCTCTTCCCCCGCCTCTTTTACTGCATGAAAGGGGGAAACGGCTCTGTCTATAAACTCAAGCATTTTGTCCGAATAAGTCATAACATTATATCTCCTTAAATTCGCATATTGCAAAATTCTCTCCCTGATCATTTTGAAGAAAAACAACATATCTTTCATTATCTTCATAATGTCTGATATATATAACATCATCCTCCAAAGCCATCTTGGAATACTCGACTCTTAACTGATCATATTTATAATCTCTTCTTAGATAATCACAAGCCAGCTCAGCATACCTTTCATTATTTACATGCCCATTGGAATCTATCATGGAATACCTGACCTTTACTTCTCCATCCGGAAGGATCATTGATTGATCTATATTACGTACATTTATCCTTCTTGGCTCATACTCCATAGGATAGGGATCATATAGCTTAAAAACCTCAAGCTCGGATTTTGGTACCCTCATAAGGGTTTTCTTATCCCTGTCAAAAAAAGACCATATGGAATTTGCGTTTACCAAAACATTCTCATTCTCATCAAGGATAAAAAAGTTTCTGTCTCCCTCTATCCCTTTTATCTTATGAGGAGAGGTGGCCGAATAAATCACCTCACCGATAGTTGGCCTTCTCTTTATCTGAATCTGCCAGGAATTGATTATCCAGCCATACCTGTTTTTATCAAGCTTCAGAAAACCTGTTCCCATAGATTCCGACTGAAGCTCGGAAACATCCTGAAAATAATTGATTATCCCCCTGATGCCAAGCTTTTTATCCTGATCAACCTCACTGAATTTAATAATATCTTTGTGTTTAAACATAACGTCACCTTCGCATTTTTCTTCTCAGGGTCAACCTCGCAAATTTCTTCGCAATTTGCTCGTTATAAATCAGATTGCTTCGCAATCCCGCAGGTACCGGGCTTGAACCCGGCACCTGCGAAAAGCTTCTAACTTTATTTTTGTTTGCCGGCTCTTAAATTTACAGTAAACTTTTTAACTCCAGCGTAATTACCACAGCCTTTTATTATTGATGTCATTTTTCCGCTATTACTGTTATCGATCACGCAGGTTATCGTATAATCACTGTTATCATCTTCATTTTGAAGGGCGCTTCCGTTAAGCTTTACATCTATCCAATCATTCTCAAGGGTGATAGCCTTTCCTATGCTCTTGTTTATTGCTTCCTTACCTTTGTCATTTAAGGTAACAACAGCCTTTGAAATATCAGCTTTTGGATCGTAGTAGCAGAAATCAAGATTTATAGAGGAGACAGAATCCTCCTCACTTCCTGCATAGTTATTCTTACCCTTTACTTTAGCATAGAGCCTGGTTCCCACAGGTATCACATCTGTATCCTCTACCTTAGAATCAGCTTTCCTTGTTACTTTTTTTTCACTTCCGTATACAGTAACCTCCGTACCTTTGCTGTAATAATATTCTACTTCCTTTTCGTAATCTGTTCCTGCCTTTAAGGCTTTTCCATCCAGATCGTATATGAAGACAGAGGGCTTTTTAAGCTTACTAAAGGGTTTATTGGCGTACTTTATATCTGTGGCATAGCTATAACCTGAAAGTCTGGTGATATTTGAAACAGTTATGGCAAAAAG
>JAILBX010000066.1 GCA_024680675.1 Lachnospiraceae bacterium
AACTGACTATACAAGAAAGATAAAGGAGGTTATGACCTCTGAGAATCTTATTACCGCCAAGGAGGGGATAACCCTTGACGAGGCTAAGGTGATCCTTGCAAGGGCAAGGAAGGAGAAGCTTCCCATAGTTGATGACAACTATTGCCTTAAGGGTCTTATTACTATTAAAGATATTGAAAAAACAATAAAATATCCCAATTCCGCAAAGGATTCAATGGGAAGACTGCTTTGCGGCGCCGGAGTGGGGATCACAGCCAATGTATTGGAACGCTGTGAAGCTTTGGTGGATGCCAAGGTGGATGTTGTGGTTCTTGACAGTGCCCATGGCCATTCGGAAAATGTTATAAAATGTGCAAAGATGATAAAGGAGAAGTTTCCGGATCTTCAGCTTATCGGAGGAAACGTGGCTACCGGAGAGGGTACGAAGGCCTTGATCGAAGCAGGCTGCGATGCAGTCAAGGTGGGTATAGGACCGGGATCTATTTGTACTACCCGTGTGGTTGCCGGAATAGGAGTTCCTCAGATAACTGCCATAATGGATTCATATGAAGTGGCAAAGGAGTATGGAATCCCTATTATTGCAGATGGTGGTATCAAGTACTCAGGAGATATGACAAAAGCCATAGCAGCTGGGGCAAATCTTTGTATGATGGGCTCTATCTTTGCCGGATGCGACGAATCTCCCGGAACCTTTGAGCTTTATCAGGGACGTAAGTATAAGGTCTATCGTGGAATGGGCTCCATAGCGGCTATGGAAAACGGATCCAAGGACAGATATTTCCAGGCAGATGCCAAGAAGCTGGTTCCCGAAGGGGTGGAAGGAAGAGTTGCCTACAAGGGTACGGTAGAAGATACCATATTCCAGCTTATTGGCGGAATAAGGTCAGGAATGGGCTATTGCGGATGCGCCAACATAGATGAGCTTAAGGAAAATGGAAGATTTGTAAAGATATCCGCTGCCGCTTTAAGGGAATCTCATCCCCATGATATACAGATAACAAAGGAAGCACCTAACTACTCTTCAGACGGGAATTAAAAACTGTTATGGGAAAATACATAATAAATGAGTTTGTGAAGGCATTAAAAAGAAAGCATTCGAAGATTTTTGCCATAGGTTTATTTGTTTTATGTCTGGTGGCAAATCTTGCTGTGATAGGCTTCAGGATGATCTATGGTACCAATGAGGGAACCTTTGCATATAATATAATAGAGTATGCAACCTGGTGTTTTGTTATTCCCTATTATGCCTGTATTTTGATAGCCGATATAGTATTCGGGAAGGACTATCCCAACCCCTTTATAAAGGATGGGTATACTAAGGATCTGAACAGAGGGCAGATATATATGGGAAAGGTTATTGCTTCTGCCATGCTTGCCTTTGTTTTTGCCATTATCGCCTGTGTTGCGCTCCTGTTGATCACGACATTGTTCCATTTATCCGATGGAACTATCAGGCTTTATAATATTAAAGATTTTTTTGAAAAGATGACCTATGCAGTTCCCTTATGGCTGGCCGGAATAGGCTTCGGAAATATGTTTTTATTTGCCTTTAAGGATAAGAGATATGCATACGGAGGGTATTTTATTCTTACACTTCTTTTGGAAAGGTTGATCATGATGCTGGCTGCGGAGCCTTTTGAGATAGGACTTTTTAAGCTCCTTAGGACTGTGACGGTAAGTCAGAATTTTTCACTGATCCCTTATCCTGCAGATCCTGCAAGAAATATCCCCCTTACCATCGCCACAGGTATAATTTATTTTGTGGTGTCATGTATTTTAGGAATAATCCTTTACAGGAAGAAAAAATTCAGGTAAAAGGAAGAGATATATAAACAGAAGGACTCGACGGTTAAATGGTGGAAGGAAACAATCCTGAGAAAATACAGGAAATAAAAATAGATCGGGAATGGCTGCAGAAGGTTCAGGATTTTTATGCAGATATTTCGGGTCTGTTTTTGTTTGCAATAGATAAACAAGGAAGACAGATCACTGATATTTCCGGAAGAGATATAAGAGAGACTGCAAGGATAGCGGATCTGATCAATAAAAATCAAGTGGAAGATCTCTTTAGAAGGGTTATGTATACAAGGCTTGAGGAGCAGATCATTGAAAACACCGAATATTCCAATATGAAGCTTGCAGCTGTGGCTGTAAAGGTTAAAAGCGAAGCTATCTTGTGCTTTATGATAGCAGGCGTATATAAGGCTCAGGATGGAGAAAATGCCATATTAAACATGCGTTCAGTTGTGGATGAAAGGGTGTTTTTTGGAGGAATAGATTATGTAAGAGAGATCTTTGACAAGGTCTATTCCAGTGAGTACAGGATATTATCCGAAAATAAGGCTGAAGAGAGGGCTTTGGTAGAGGAAAATGAGATAAGGGAAAATTTAAGCAAAACCGAGTCCTTAAATGAAATAGTCCAGCTTCTTGATTCCGATGAATCCTATGAAAAGATCTGTGATAAGGTGGTAAAAATTGCAGC
>JAILBX010000068.1 GCA_024680675.1 Lachnospiraceae bacterium
TTTTATGCAGGAGAAATTTATTTCTTGTAACAGATCCTTTTTATTATCCAACCCCTACATCCACTTATTCATATTTTCCATGAATTTATCCAGGGCGATAGGCTTTGAATAGTAGTAGCCCTGAAGACTTGTGATATTGAAATTATCGCAGATATAATCCGCCATTTCCGCTGTTTCGATACCCTCAACGCATACATGTGCCCCGATTATCCTTGCGCAGTCAATAATAGCCTTTAGCATTATGCGTTTAGGCTCTTCATTTTCAATATTATTGATAAAGGCCCTGTCTATCTTTATCTGATCTGTAGGAAGATCAAATAAAAGATTTATGGCAGAATAGCCCGTTCCGAAATCATCCAGAGAGGTTTGTATACCAAGCTTTTGAATAAAGTTCATCCTTCTGATAAGGAGCTTTTCATCTAAGAGCTTGCATCTTTCGGTAAGCTCAAGCCTTATATTTTTAGGAGCCACGCCGGATTCCGAGACCACCTTTTCAAGAGTAGATTCAAAATCATCTCTTCCAAGCTGGGGGTATGCAATATTTATATTAACAATAAAGTCCGGAAGGATCTTTATGATCTTTTTTGCATCCTCCAAAGCCTGCCTCATTATCCAGGTGCCAAGATCATAGAAAACCGGATCCTTTTCAAGCCATTCAATATAGGCGCCGGGGAATACCTCTCCGTAATCGTCACCGTACCATCTTAACAGAGCCTCCATTGAAACCAGCTTTCGGCTTTCCTTACCGATGATGGGCTGGTAGGCAAGATAGAAGCCCTTGCAGTGTTCCTTTATGGAGTCCCTTATGGCTTCATATAAAGACAGCTTCCTTCTTTCATCAAAAAGCCAGGACTGATTAAAGATATTTAAAGAATCCAGGTTTGTATCCTCATAGGCCTTGGATAAGGCAAAGAGGGCGCTTGTGTATATGGTGTGGGAGCTTATTCCCGCTTCGTCCGTATATACCGCACCGCCGTATATATCTATATATATTTTAATGTTTTCAATTTGTATCCCATTGGAAATGAGGTTTTTAATGTTGTTGAATTCACTTACCCCATAGTGTTCAATACTGTCATCCCCGGGCTCGAAGGATTTGAGCAGGGCAAACTTCGTACCCTCAAGCTTAAAAACCATGGCACCGTTTCTGCAGTTCATTAAAACGTTGGATATGTAACGAAGGACCCTGTTGCCGACTATGTAGCCGTATTTATTGTTTACGGAAGAAAAGTCTCTTATGTTGAACAGTAAAAGAAAGTAGGACTTGCCCTCATCCGAAAGCATATCCATATTTTCGATCATATGCTTTGCGGTATAGAGACCTGTTGTGGGATCAACATAGTCATGTCTTTGATAATCAATAACCGAGCCGGCAAAAAAGGCCGGATTTCCGTCCTCGTCCCTTTTAAATTTGGAATAGGTTCCTACAGTAGCATACTCACCCTTTTTGGTCCTTATGCGATATGAGATCTCCAGGCCGTCATTTTCACCGTCAAACATTTTTTTGACAGCAGCCATATAGCTTTGATAGTCGTCCGGATGAATAAGGCTGACATATAAACCGAGAGCTTCTTTTTCATCCATGATTCTGGAAGGGAGTCCGAGGAAGTCAACCAGCTCCTGGGACCAGTGAACAAGAGAATGGGAGTAGTCTGCATAAAAAGCATACCATCCTTCTTTTTGACTGGAAAAAATATCAAACAGGTCATCAAAATATTTTACTTTCAGAAAATTATCCATAGCTATACCACCCATATCAACAAAATACTGCCAATTTTAAGATTATTCTAACATATTTATATTAAATTAAAATAAGAAAGAAGAAAAAAATAAATATTTCCTCATTCCTCCTTATGCAGGTTGAGATTGTAAAAATTTCGTTACTTATATATAATGTTTATACCTGTTTTGAAATAGAATAAGGAGCGGATCCAAAATGTTTGTGGCAATATTAAGTTTGATATATATGTGTTTTATAAGCTTCACGCTGGGGCTATTGGTAAAAAGAGTAATGAGCAGGGTGATCAAGGCGGATATAGATATGATAATGGCTCTTGGCATCATGGCCTCTACGGTTTATGCCCAGAGCTTCAGTATTTTTTACAGGGTGAATATAGAATGCAATATAATACTTCTTCTCATTTCTTTAGTCTCCCTTATACTTTGCAGGGAGGATGTAAAGGAGCTCTTTGAAAGAGCAAGAAACTCGGATATTGAGGTGGTAAGATACAGAGTCTTTCTTCTGGTGATACTAATATTATTCGTAGCCGCCATATCTGCTACGGAGCCCCTTGACTATGACAGCTACCTCTACCACAATCAGGCCATTCAGTGGATAGAAAGGTATGGGCTTGTAAAGGGACTTGGCAATCTCCATCACAGATTTGCCTATAACAGCGCCATGATGAGCCTTCAGGCCCTCTTTGGCTTTAGCTTTATCGGCAGGTCCATCCATCAGGTTAACGGCTTTATCTGTCTTTTGGCCCTTTATTATGTTTTCTGTGATCTTTATCTTTATCGAAAGGCAGAGCTTTTAAAAAAGGAATTCAGAGCCTCCTATATCATTAAGGCTTCCATGTTTTTCTATATACTGCTTAATCTTCAAAGTATTTCCTCTCCGGGAACCGACTTTGCCCCCACGATCTTCTTTATGTACATATGCGGAAAATGGCAGGAGGCCTGCGAAGATAAGAGGCAGCAGACCTTTTACTATCTGGCTCCCTCTCTTTTGGCGGTATTTTGCGTGACTCTTAAGCTTTCGGTACTTCCCATAGCCTTTCTCACCTTTTATCTGCTCTATGAGCTGCTTAAAAAGAACAAGACAAAACAGGCGGTGATCATGCTTGTGGGAGACCTTGTCATAGTCCTTCCCTATCTTATAAGGAATGTTATCATCTCAGGCTACCTTCTCTACCCTATGGAAAAGCTTGATCTCTTCAAGGTGGACTGGAAGATGCCAAAAGCTCTGGTGAGCGCCGACAGGGAGGAGATCAAGCTCTGCGGCCGGGAGATACTTCATCAAAGTGAGCTGAATTCGAGCCTTAAGGCCTGGGTCCAGGTCTGGTTTAAAAGCCTTAACCTCATTGAAAGAGGCATCTTTTGCCTGACTCTTCTTATGATCTGCCTTGTCATACTTTCCTTTATCTATAAAAGATTTATTAAAGGTAACAGTAAACCCGGGGAAGTAAATGAGGTTTACCTTCAAAGGGAATCAGTCCTTTTAACAGTACTTATAATAGCCTTCTTTTACTGGTTCTTAAGCGCACCCTCAATAAGGTTTGGCATGGGGGTTTTACTCTGCCTTATTGCAGTGGCAGCAGGCCTGCTTTTTGGAAATTCGGTAAAGGGAGCCTATACGGGAATGCTCTTTGTATTTTCCCTTATAACCCTGACCTCCTATTCGGACGGACTTATGCTTTCAGAAGCAAACCTTATTTATCCTACGGATTATAAGCAGTTTGAGTGTGAGGAGGTCTCATATGAGACCAAAAAAGGGGACAGCATTATCATATACAGGCCTAAGGAGGGAGACCAGTCGGGCTATGATGTTTTCCCTGAATCCCCGGATGCGGATCCTAAGTATCTAAGACTCAGGGGAGATAGCTTAAAGGATGGCTTTATGGCCATAGCGGAATAGAGATTTTATAAAAACGGAGAAGGTGGAAAAATGGATATTGATCTTATTTTAAAAAATGTTGACAGATTGTATGAGGAAAAGAAGCCGGAAGAGGCAGAGGCTCTTCTTTTGTCGGCCTTAAGCATGGCTTCAGAGGAGGGGGACAGTTATACTGAGCTTAGGATCTTAAATGAGCTTATAGGGCACTACAGGGTAACTACCCAGGCTGAAAAATCCTATATTGCTTCGGAACAGGCCCTGGATCTTGCAGAAAGGATCCTGCCGGTGGAGTCTATCCCCTATGCTACCACACTTTTAAATGCCGCCACTGCCTACAGGGGCGGAGGAAGGCTTGATGACTCTCTTGCCTGCTATGAAAAGGTAAAGGAGATATATGGAAAGGTCCTTAAAAAGGGAGATCCGCAGTATGAAGGTCTCTATGCCAGTCTTTATAATAACAGAGCCCTTCTTTTTCAGGAAAAGGGGGATTTTGCAGGGGCAAAGGAAAGCCTTATAAAGGCTCTTGAGCTTGTTAAAGAAAGTAAGAAGCTCTATGAGGAGGCGGTATCCAGAGCAAATCTTGCAGGAACCCTTATTCAGCTTGGAGAGTTTGAGGAGGCCTATGAGCAGGCCTGTATTTCAAAGGAGCTCTTTAATGAGCAGGAGGTTGAGGATCAGCATTTATGCGCTGCCATGTCCGCCATAGGAAGCTATCATTTTATGCAAAAGGAATATGCTAAGGCAGCAGAGGTCTTTAAGGAAACCATGGAGCTTATGGAGCGTACCCTTGGAAAGAACGGCTACTATTACAGACTAAAGGAAAATTATGAGACTGCCCTTGAAGAGCTTAATAAGACTAAAAATATGTCCCATAAGGATCCCACAGCCCCTGACACCAATCCAAAGAGCTCCCCTGACACCAATCCGGGCAGCCCTGACAAGGATCCGGACAGCGCCCCTGATAACAATCCAAAGAGCGCCCCTGACACCAATCCAAACAGCGCCCCTGAAAAAGGAATGGATATCTGCAGAAAATACTATGAGACCTATGGAAGGAAGATGATAGAGGAGAAGTTTGCGGACTATATAGATAAAATAGCGGTGGGTCTTGTGGGAGAGGGCTCTGACTGCTATGGCTATGATGACCTTCTTTCAAGAGACCATGATTTTGGTCCCTCCTTCTGTATGTGGTTAAGTGATGAGACCTATGAGGAGATAGGGGAAGAGCTTGAAGAGGCCTATGAAGCCCTGCCGGATGAGATAGACGGAGTCAAAAGAAGCAGGACGGTTAACGGCTCAAGACGGAGAGGAGTGGCTAAGATCAGTGACTTTTACAGCTATTTTACCGGCTCCTCTGACTATGAGGGCATAGATTGGAAGAATGTAAATGATACTTTTCTTTCTGCTTCAGTAAACGGACAGGTATGGAAGGATGAGGAGGGCATATTTACTGTTTACAGAAATAAGCTTTTAAAGGGCTATCCCCTGCCCATACTTTTTGCAAAGCTGGCAGAGTCCTGCTCAAGATTTGCCCAGTGCGGCCAGTACAACTATGAAAGGGTTTTAAAAAGAGGGGATGTCTTTACGGCAGAGCTTATGAGATCAGATGCCCTTAAAGAGGCTATGAAGCTTAAATACTTATCCCTTAACCTTTATTATCCCCATGATAAGTGGCTTTATAAGGGAATTGATGACCTGGAGGGAGGAGCTGAGTTTAAGGCCTTGCTCCAAGAGGCTCTAAGGGATCCCAAAAAGCTTGAGGATATAGGGGCTTATTTTTCCATGGAGCTATACAGAAGGGACTATATAAGCGATATAGATCCCTATCTTGGCAACCAGACAGAGGAGCTTCTTGAAAAAGCCATTGACTCAAATGATTCCATAGAAGAGCTGGCTATGAAGATAGCAAAGCTTGAATTTGAGGCCTTTGATAAGGTGAAGAATGAAGGTGGAAGGGCAGAGTGCCAGAATAACTGGCCCACCTTTTCAATTATGAGAAGGAGCCAGTATCTGACCTGGGACAAGACCATGCTCCTTCAGTATATCTATGACTTCAGGCGTGAAATGAGGCAGGGTCACAACCTTATAACGGAGAAATACGGAAGGATGATGGAAAGCACTGCTCCGGAGGAATACGAAAAGATAAAGGATAATTTCATAGCGCTTACTGATGAAAAGAAGTCGATAATCGACACAGTGGCAGGTCTTCAGGTTCAGTGGATGGAAAAATTTGCTGCAGAGTATCCAAAGCTTGCAGGCCAGGCCAGAAGCATCAGATCCTCCCAGGATAATCTCTATAACACTTCTTACGAAACCTATTTAAGGGGAGAGCTTGGAACCTACTCTGACAAGATGTTAGAGCTCTACGCCAGGTTTATTGTCAGCCTGGCAAGAGAGGGGAGAAATCTTGCCTATGAGACCATGGAAAACAGCGCCCATCTATATGGCTATAAGGATCTTAAAGGGGCAGAGATGGGAATTTCAGACTGATCCTTATAAGAACTCTTTACTTAGTATCTCATGAGCTCCTGATCATAAGTCCCGCCGGACTTTAACTAAACACCCCACCTGCCTTTTACAGGACATAAGGTGGGGTGCTTGTCTTTTTTCTGACATATTTTCATGGAAATAAAAGCCTTCAAAATCCACAAAAAATAAGATAAACTTCCGGGGCTTTGTTCAAATCATCCAAAATCGGGGCTTGAAAAATGTGATAATCTATCAAAATGTATGTCAAACGGTTGACAGAAACTCCAAATAGTGCTATTGTTTACATGTCAATACAAAAGAGATCTTACTGAGATCAAAAAAAAGACTAAAAATGGTCAGGAGGAAGGAAAAGAAATGGCAAATAAGATTTTAAGAAAATTAACCGGAATTACCTTGTCAGCAGTACTTGCAGCCGGAATGTTAGTTGGCTGCGGCGGCGGAGCAGCAGCACCTGCAGCTGACGGAGCAGCAGATGCAAGCGCACCCACAGAGGCAGCAGCAACAGAGGCAGCAGCAGAGGCTTCAAGCGATGCAGGATCAGATGCAGCAGCTTCAGGATCAGGTGAGATGCTTACCATCTTCAACTCAAAGATGGAGATCCAGGATCAGATGGAAGCTATGGCTGAGAAATACTCAGAGGAAAAGGGAGTAGACGTAGAGGTTTACTACTCAAGCGATACAGTAGCTGCTCACCTTTCAACAAGATATGCATCAGGCGAGCCTTACGTTTTATCAATGGTTGATGCAAAGGATATCTACTCACTTGCAGCAGAGCACGCACTTGACTTAAGCGATCAGGATTGGGTAAAGGATACTTCAAGCGCTATCGCAGTTGACGGAAAGACATATGGCTTCCCTGTTTGTGTTGAGGCAAGAGGCGTTATCTACAATGCAGATGCAATAAAGGCTATCACAGGAAAGGATTTCGTTCCTGCAGATTACGCAACACTTGATGCTTTCAGCGCACTCCTTGATGAGCTTAAGGCAGGCGGAATGGAAACACCCGTTGGTATAATGAAGGAAGACTGGTCACTTGGTGCTCACTATCTTGCAGAGGTTTATGAGCAGAGAGAAGATCCCGATGCATTCGTTAAGGCTCTTAACGATGGATCACAGAAGATCGAAGATGACGAGAAGTTCAACTCATTAATGGATACCTTCGATGTATTAAAGGCTAACAACTATGCAGCAGCATCAGCTATCTCAGCTGAGCGTGAAGTTACAGAGCAGAAGCTTGCTGAAGGCGAAATAGCATTTATGTTCGGTGGAAACTGGGATTGGTCAGTTATCAACGCTTATGATTACTCAGAGAATATGGGAATTATGCCTGTACCTCAGAATACAAGTGATGGAACAAATGAGAAGCTTGTTGGCGGCGGTTCCAAGTACTTCTTCATCGATTCTTCAGATAAGGTAACAGACGGACAGAGACAGGCAGCTAAGGACTTCTTAAACTGGCTTGTATATGAAGAGGGCGGACAGAACTTCTTAGTAACAGAGTGTGCATTAGTACCTGCTTTCTCAAATATCACACTTGCTGTAGCAGATCCTTTAGGAGCATCTGTTAAGGAATATGCAGACGCAGGAAAGCTTATCGACAACTATAACTACCTTCCTGATGATCACTATGCAGTACTTGGAGCAGCATTCCAGAAGTACCTTGCAGATCAGTCAGACAGAGCAGGCTTCGCAGGTGAGATCGACAAATACTGGACATCAGCAACACTTGCAGAGCACTGATAAAATAAAGACCCAAATATAGGTCATATTAAAAAAACAGGGATAGCGGTACCTGTCCCGCAGCAGGACGGGTACCGCTAAAATTTTAAGGAGGAGGGATGACATGGATAAAACTAAAATGTCATATAAGGTCAGCCAGTTTTTAATGTTTGCGGGACCGGCAGTGATCCTGTTCTGCGGCACAGTCATAATACCGTTTATATACGGTCTTTACCTGACATTCACGAGTTGGGACGGCGTTTCAAAGACAAAGCCTTTTGTGGGGCTTGCAAACTATGCAGCTTCTTTTAGCGATACGGCGTATTGGCAGGCACTTGTAAGAACTGTTATTTATTCAGCATTTTCGGTAATACTTATAAATGTGGTAGCATTCCTGCTGGCTTACCTTGTAACCAGCGGCGTAAAGGGACAAAATTTCTTCAGAGCAGGATTCTTCATTCCTAACCTCATCGGCGGAATCGTTTTAGGTTATGTTTGGAAGTTTGTATTTAACAGAGCTTTTGTAGCCATCGGAGAGGCAATCTCAGGAGGAACCGTTCCTTCACTTCTCTCAACTACCGGAGGCGCAATGTTCTGTCTCATACTTGTTTCGGTATGGCAGTATGCAGGTTATATGATGCTTATCTATGTTGCCGGATTTATGAGTGTTCCTGAATCATTAAAGGAAGCAGCCCTCATAGATGGCTGTACACCTTCTCAGGCAATGAAAAACGTTACTGTTCCCCTTATGAGAGCTTCCTTCGTTCAGTGTATTTTCCTTAGCATTACAAGATGCTTTATGGTATACGATATGAACCTTTCTTTGACAAAGGGTGAACCCTTCAACTCATCGGTAATGGCCGCTATGCACGTTTACAACCAGGCATTTACCTATAAGAATTACGGTACCGGTCAGGCAGAAGCACTTATACTCTTTGTAGTATGTGCCATAGTAGGTGTAACTCAGGTTTACATCGGTAAGAAAGGGGAGGTGGCTGCATAATGGAAGGCAATTCAAAAGCAGGAACAACAAAACTCTCAAGAGCTATAACAATGATCGTTCTTATAATATTGTTTATATGCTTCATATTCCCATTCCTTATGGTCGTCATCAATGTCTTTAAGACCAAGGGAGATATCAACTCAGCTCCTTTAAGCCTTATAGGTAAGCATGGCTTTACTTTGGCAAACTTCCCCAAGGCAATGGAGAAAATGGACTTTGTGAAGGTGTTCACAAACTCACTTATAATCACTACTTCAGCAACAGTACTTACTATACTTGTTTCCACAATGGCAGCCTTTGTTATAGTAAGAAATGCAAAGTGGAAGGCCTGCAGCATCTTCTTTTCACTTATGGTTGCTTCAATGGTAATACCCTTCCAGGTTCTTATGGTTCCCCTGGTTTCCGTATACGGCGGACTCTTTGGAGTACTTAACCACAGGTTGACACTGATACTTTTACACGTAGGCTTCTCAGTCTCGATGGCGGTCTTTATGTTCCACGGAGCCATATATACAAACATACCGCTGGAACTTGAAGAAGCGGCTTATATAGATGGATGTACAAGATGGCAGACCTTCTGGAAGATCGTCTTTCCTCTTCTTAAGCCCACAATAGCTACGGTGGCAATAATAGATGCTATGGCATTCTGGAATGATTACCTTCTGCCAAGCCTTATACTGCAGAAGAAGGAGTTATACACGATCCCTATTGCAACCCAGGCATTTTACGGAACATATTCAACTGATATAGGACTTGTTATGGCGGCTCTGTTGTTGGCAATGCTTCCTATCTTAATCTTATATCTCTTCCTTCAGAGATATATTGTCAAGGGCGTTACTTCAGGTGCTGTAAAGGGATAAGTTAAACCTAAATGGATAAGAAAATAATTGTAAATAAAAGGTATATCGGGCTCCCCGTTTGGGATTTGCGAAACGGGGACCTGGAAGCCTTGGAAAAGCTTACTGTCAGGTGTGAAGACAACATTATTTATGAGTTTTTGATGCCTATGGGCAAAGAAAAGGTCATAGATGAAAGAGAGCCGGATTTTTATAAATACATTCAGATAAAGGATATATCAAAAGATCTGTTTTACCCTGACAGGATGAGGTCAAAGGGGGAAACAATAAACTCCGGTGACCACATCGTTTTGGAAGGGAACTTTTCCGAGGCTTTTTTTAACAGAATAAATGAGACCGATGAAGTAAAAAAAGCGGAAAGCTGTTTTATACACTATCATGCTCCGGAGGGATTTTTAAACGATCCAAACGGCTTAGTCTATGATAATGGTATCTATCACATATACCATCAGCATAATCCCGTGAGCAGATACTGGGAAAATATGACCTGGGGTCATGCTGTCACTAAGGATTTTATCCACTATGATTTTGTGTCAGATACAATATGCCCTGATGAAGAGGGTGTAATGTTTTCCGGCTGCGGAATAAAGAATGACAGAGGATGCTTTGATCTTCCAAAGGATGCCCTTCTTTTCTTCTATACCTGCTTTTCAAGGACCCAGAACGGAAAGGCTGCAAGGAAGGGTGTTCAGAAGATGGCGTATTCCCTTGATCAGGGTAAGACTCTTATAAAATATCCGGGCTTTGTGCTGGATCTTAAGGGTGTGGAGGACAGGGATCCCAAGGTATTTTATCACGAGGAAAGTCAGTCCTATATAATGGCCCTCTACCTTAACAAGAACAGATTTGTCATATTAAGATCAGAGAACCTTAAGGAGTGGAAGATAAGCCAGGAGCTGTCTCTTGTGCCCATGTGGGAATGCCCCGATCTTGTAAGGCTTAAGGCAGAGGATGGATGTGAAAAATGGGCCTTTATAAGTGCCGACGGCTATTACTATACAGGGGATTTTGACGGATATGAATTTAAGCCCCATGGGGTAATGAAGGGCCTTTATGATGACAAGCTTCCCTATGCTGCCCAGAGCTTTTCCAATGTGAAGGACAGGGTTATTTCCATAGCCTGGTTAAGAACCAAAAATACAGGTGAGAACTTTACCGGATATATGTCTGTCCCAAGAGAGTTAAGTCTTGCAGAGGATGAAAACGGCTATTATATAAAGCAGAAATTTGTTAAAGAGGTATCCGAATATGTTAGGAATGAGGACGGATATATGGTGATAAATGACGGAAATATCACAGAAAAGATCAGTCCCGACGGAAAACTTCTTATGGTTAAAAAGAATTGATACGGAGGAAGAAAGAATGCTGTACGGAGCACTTGAAGCCGGTGGTACCAAGATGGTCTGTGCCATCGGAGATGAAAAGGGTCAGATAAAGGAGCAGGTGTCTATTCCAACTCTTGAACCTGACAAAACCATCCCCAAGATAATAGATTATTTTAAGGATAAGGATATAAAGGCCTTGGGAGTTGCCTGCTTTGGCCCCATAGATCCCGATCCATCTTCAAAAACCTATGGATATATAACCTCTACTCCCAAGCTTGCCTGGAAGGACTACGATATAGTCGGA
>JAILBX010000114.1 GCA_024680675.1 Lachnospiraceae bacterium
ATTCCAGCTAAGAGGGTGTCTTGTTCCGCAGCCACCTTTTATAACGATCATATTTTTTCCTCAAATAATACAAAATGTTAGTTTTATGGTTTCCTATGTTATTATATCATCTTTATGTTTGTACTACAATAAAATACAGAAAAACACGGGAGTCATCAAAAGATGATAAAAATAGTAGGGATAAAAAGGAGGCAACAATGAAACAGAAAATTGTTAGTTTATTAATGGGTGCTGTTATGGTAGCGTCATTAGTTTCAGGATGTGGCGGAGCCACACAGCAGGCTGCAGGAGCAAACGATCAGCCTAAAGAAGCGGCAGCAACAGAGGCAGCAGCCACAGAAGCTCCGGCTGAAGAAGCTAAAGAAGAAGGCGCTGAAGCTAAAGAAGAGACAGCTGACAGTGGTGACAAGATAAAGATCAAGTGGGCTATGTGGGACGATACAATTGAATACTGGGAAGATCTGGAGGAAGCTTTTGAAGCATCTCATCCCAACATTGAGGTAGAAAGAGTTGACTTTGGTTCACAGGATTACGATAACGTTCTTGCAATCGAGCTTTCAGGAGATGGGACAGAGTTTGACGTAGCTACAATAAAAGATATAGGAAGTTATGCAACACTTATTGAAAAGGGTGCTATAGATCCCCTTGAGGATTACATTGCAAAGGATAATGTGGATCTTTCAAAGTTCTCAGGAGTAACAGATCAGATACTTGCAGATGGAAAGCTTTATGAAATGCCTTTTAGAAGTGATATCTGGGTTCTTTATTACAACAAGGCAATCTTTGATGCTGCGGGAGTTGATTATCCTTCAAATGATATGACCTGGAAAGAGTATGATGAACTTGCCCGCAAGGTTACAAGTACAGAGTTTGGTAATAACATCTATGGTGCACATTATCATACTTGGAATTCCTGTGTACAGCTTCTTGGAACACTTGATGGGAAGCATTCGGTGCTTGATAAAAATTATGACTTTATGATCCCCTTCTATGATATGGTTCTTGCAGAGGAAAAAGACGGTGTTTGTCAGAAATATTCGGATTTGAAGGCAGAGGGACTTCATTATTCGGCAGCATTTGCGAACGGAAATGTTGCTATGACCAACAATGGTTCCTGGTTTATAACAACACTTCTTTCCAAGCTGGCAAGTGGGGAGTTCGATCCTGAGCTTTGCGGTAATTGGGGAATAGCAAGTTATCCTCACGCAGAAGGTGTGGAGGCCGGAACAACACTTGGTCAGGTTACAGGTATGTCCATCGTATCACAGTCTGACCAGAAGGATGCAGCATGGGAGTTCATTAACTGGTGTAGTGGAGAAGAGGGTGCTAAGGTTCTTGCTTCATCAGGTACCTTCCCTGCAATAAGTAATGATGAGATCACAGGAATCATCTCTTCACTGGAAGGCTTTCCTCAGGATGAGCAGACTAAGGACGCTCTTAAGGTTAAAAAGATGTATCTTGAAACTCCTTACGGTAAGGACCTTGCAGCTATAAGCGAAATTCTTGGGACTTACCACGATATGATAATGGCCGGAGAGGTCAGCGTAGCAGATGGCGTAAAAGCAATGAATGAAGAAGCCGCCAAGATACAGTAAAAGTAAACAGGGGTTTTACAATGGCCGGCTTTAAAAAAAGCCGGTCATTTTTTACGGAGGATATAAAAATGAAAAAAACAAAACTAGCATTAAGCCCGGCAGCAAAGAAAAGAATGCTGAGAAAGGATATGGTGGCTTATGCCTTTATTGCACCTAACTTTATTGGCTTTGCAATTTTTACGCTGGTTCCTATGGTAGTAGCCTTTTATATGTCCCTATGTGAATGGGACGGAAGTAATCCGGCGAAATTTGTAGGCCTTAGTAACTATATAAATCTTACTGATGATACATTTTTTCTAAACTCATTATTTAATACATTTCTCTACAGTGTGGGAACAGTTCCCCTTACTATGATCGTATCACTGGGACTGGCAATACTTTTGAATCAAAAGATAAAGGGAAGAGGAGTAATAAGAACTATTGCCTGTCTTCCTTATGTCAGCTCAATTATTGCTGTTACTACTGTATGGAGAATGATCTTCCACCCTGCAAAGGGTCCTGTCAACGCCATGCTCTATTATGCCTTTCATGTAGATCAGAATGACCTTCCTCAGTGGTTTACGGGAAGACTGATAATTTTATCATATATACTATTCTCACTGTGGAAATCAATGGGATATTATATGGTAATTTACCTTGCGGGACTTCAGGGGATCAATAATGAGCTTTATGAAGCAGGATCTCTTGACGGAGCATCAGGCTGGCAGAAGTTTAAGTATATAACCTGGCCTCAACTTAGACCCACAACATTTTTCGTAATTATTATCATGACCATTTCCTGCTTTAAGATATATGACACAGCAGTATTGCTAGCGGGATCAAGCAATCTTTCCACCTCGGCAATGGTTCTTGTATCATTTATTTATAACCAGGCATTCGGTAACTGGAAATTAGG
>JAILBX010000152.1 GCA_024680675.1 Lachnospiraceae bacterium
GGAGTCAATGGAGCGAGTGTCTGAGGCATTACAGGACTTTCTTGTGGGATTGGTTGCAGCCCTCCCCGCACTTTTGCTTTTAGCCCTTGTGGTGGCCATTATAGTGGTCATTATAAGAGCTATAGTAAAGGCAGGTCAGAAAAGGAAGGCAAAAAAGGGAGTAAAGGATTGTCGCAAAAATTTTGACCCAATGACGGGAGAGCCCTTGAAGAAAGAAAAAGAGGAAAAGGATAGGGATCCCGGAGAGGAAAGCAAATAGAGTATGGATCTGAAAGCAAACAGTAAAGCCGGCTTTGTAACTCTGATAGGAAGACCAAATGTGGGGAAGTCCACTTTAATGAACACCTTAGTGGGCCAGAAGATTGCCATAACCTCAAATAAACCCCAGACCACAAGAAACAGGATACAGACTGTATATACCGATGAAAGGGGACAGATCGTTTTTCTTGATACTCCGGGGATAATAAAGGCAAAAAACAAGCTTGGAGATTACATGGTAAAGGTCACAAAGAGCGTAATGGAGGAGGTTGACCTTCTGCTTTGGCTGGTGGAAGCCTCCACTCATATCGGTCAGTCAGACAGGTCAATAGCTGAGCAGCTTAAGGGAGCAAGGCTTCCGGTGATCCTTGTCATAAACAAGGAGGACCTTGCCAAAGGGCCTATGATGCTTGAGGTGATAGACGCCTACAGAAAGCTTGGAGATTTTGATGAAATAGTTCCTGTATCCGCCTTAAAGGGAACAAACAAGGAAGAGCTTCTCTCTGTGATATTTAAATACCTCCCCTATGGAGTGCCCTTTTATGATGAGGATACAGTAACAGATCAGCCTGAAAGACAGATAGTCTCCGAGATAATAAGGGAAAAGGCCTTGAAATGCCTGGATGAGGAAATACCACATGGAATAGCGGTTATCATAGAAACCATGAAGGAGAAGGAGAGGCTTACTGAGATAGAAGCTACCATAATCTGCGAGAAGGATTCCCATAAGGGGATAATAATAGGAAAACAGGGCAGCATGCTGAAGAAAATAGGCTCCACTGCAAGATATGAAATAGAAAAGCTTTTGGAAAAGCAGGTTAATTTAAGGCTATGGGTGAGAGTAAAGAAGGATTGGAGAGACAGTGATACTTTGATAAGGAACTTCGGCTACAGGGAAATATAGGGATGAGAGAGCATATTCTTGTAAGGGGAATGATACTTGAAGCCAATCCCATAAATGATTATGACAAGAGACTTCTGATCCTCACAAGGGACAGGGGGAAGATAACGGTATTTGCCAGAGGGGTAAAAAGGATAAATTCAAAGCTCATGGCGGCAACGGATCCCTTCTGTTTCGGAGATTTTAAGCTTTATGAGGGAAAAAATGCTTATAATCTTATTGATGCGGATATCAAATATTATTTTGAGGAGCTGAGATGGGACTTTGAGGGAGCCTTCCTTGGAATGTATTTTCTGGAATATGCTTCCTGGTATGCAAGGGAAAATAACGATGACTCTGAACTTTTAAAGCTTTTATTTTTTGCCATCAGAGCCATAATAGCCCCAAAGCCCGAGAACAAACTTGTAAGAGCGGTATTTGAGATTAAGATCCTTATTGTAAACGGAGAGTTTCCCGGGATACCAAAAAACAGGAGTCTTGATGCCGCAACTCTTTATACTTTAAGATATATAGAGGAATCGCCGCCTGATAAGGTGTTTAAGTTTACTGTTTCAGAAAAGGTAATGGCAGAGCTTATACCCCTTGCGGATGAATACAGGAAAAAATTTACGGATCATCATTTTAAATCTTTAGATACACTTGACAGCATGTGATTTTTCTAGGATAATCTGTGACCGGGAGATATGTGAAATGAGCACAGGATCGTCGTATAATTCTAAAATGTTAAAGGCTAATATGGCAGGGGGAATATCAGCTCTTATTCTTCTCCTTTTTAGTCTGTCTTTTTTGACCGCATGCAGTACAAATAAGGATTTTAATGAGACTACCATATCCATAAATAAAAAGGGAAATATTGAAAGCTATATTTATGAAAGCTTTGATAAGGGCTATTATAATGTGGGAGAGCTGCAAAGTGTTTTGGATGATGAGATAGCGGCCTATAATGAGAAGACAGGTGAAAAAGACAGAGTAAAGCTAAAAAGCCTGTCCGTTGAGGATCAGGTTGCAAAGGCAGTTTTTATTTACAAGAGTTACGAGGATTATTCAAGCTTTAATAATGTTGATTTTTTTTACGGAACAATAGAAGAGGCGAAAAAAGCCGGTTATTCAATAAGTGCCGCCATGAAGTCCATAGAAGACGGCAGCAGCATAAGCGGTGAGGAGGCTCTGGCTATGACGGATAAGATGGTGATAGTGATCTCAGAGCCTGTTTTGGTTGAAAGCAGCTCTGACATAGGCTATGTGACGGCAAATGTGGAAAACCTTGATAAAAGACATGTAAGGATGTCAAGTGACTCCTCAGGCAGAGCTTATATCATATTGGAATAAAAATGTTAGGAGAGAGACAGTAAGATGGAAAAGACTTTAGACAAGATTGTTGCATTGGCAAAGACCAGAGGCTTCGTTTATCCGGGCTCGGAGATCTACGGAGG